>JBBSNJ010000660.1:0-2721 GCA_038232775.1 Thermomicrobiales bacterium | reverse complement strand
GTCGGAACGCCTCGATCCTGCCGCTACTCCGATCCGTCCCGGGTCTCGACCGGTTTCGTCCCTCGCCGCGAACCGCCGCGGCGGTTGTCCGTCCCGGCCGCCCCCGTCGAGCGCGAGTCGCTCCGCGTGCTCCGGCGTGGCTTCCTCGTCGGGGACGGTGCCGATTCCGCGTCGGTAGCGTCCGGTGCGGCCCCGTCCGTTGGGGCGCCGTCCTCAGCCGTGCTCCTCGCTGTCTCGGTCGCCGTCGCGGCCGCACCCGCCGCCGATTCGCTGACTTCTGGCCCCTCGGCCCGTGCCTGCTGCGTCCGGCTCAGCTCCGCCTCGGCCGCTTCCACCGCCGCCATCGCCCGCTCGATCCGGCCCTGGACTCGGGTCAGGCGGGCCTGTTCGTCGGCGAGCTCGGCCAGCGCGTCGGCCAACTGTCGTTCCGCCCGGCGCTCCCGCTTCAGCAACCGACGCTCCCCGTCCGCTCCCCGCGCCAAGAGATCGCTCGCCGTTGTTTGCTTCTTCTCCCGCTTCGCCATGATCGCTTCGTTCCTCCACGTCGACGCCAGGGCGCCGCGGACGATCGCCGCCTGGTGGCCCTGATCGGTCGTCGGTCATGCTCGACCCTCGAATTGGGCCAGAATACCATCCGCCTCCTTGCGCAAGGCGGAGCTGAACGGCCCCGGTTCTGGTTCCCCGCCCGAACCGCCAGCGGTCCCCTCGCGGGTCCGCCTGACCGCCGACCAACCCCATTGGTCGGCGCCGGTCGAGACTCGACCTTCTCCGCCAACGGGGGATTCGTCCAGGAACGGGGCAGCCGGGATCGGCTCAGTTCTACGATTGCAGCATCCCGGGTGGTCCGCTCCGCTCCGCCGTTCTGGTACCCTTTAACCTCGGGGTAAGGATTCGGAAGGGACCGGCGCAGAGATGGACATCGAGGGTGCCGCCGTCAGTGACGAGGCCGCCGGTTACCGGTTCGGCTCGGGCGGCGATGATCGTCGACTGGCCGCGATCGACGTCGGTTCCAACTCGATCAAGATGACGATCGCCCGCCTTGAGCCGACCGGGGAGATCGACGAGATCGCGTGGGCGGTGGAGACGGTCCGCCTCGGCGCCGGTCTCGACGCCTCGGGTCGTCTCGCCGATGACCGGATGGAGGCCGCCCTCGCCACGCTTGCCCGCTTCGCCGCCACGGCCCGCGACCACGGCGCCGCCCGGATCGTCGCCGTCGCCACCGAGGCCACCCGCGCGGCGGCCAACGGCGCCGAATTCCTCGACCGGGTCGGGCGGGAGACCGGGATCGAACTCCGGATCGTCGACGGCGCGGGGGAGGCCGATCTCACCTTCCGCGGTCTCGCCGCCACCGCCGACATCGCCGGCGACGTGGTCGTCGCCGACGTCGGCGGCGGCAGCACCGAGCTGATCGTCGCCGCCGACGCCCAGGTCCGCGGCTCTCGCTCCCTGCCGCTCGGTTCCGGTCGCCTCACCGACCGCTTGGTCGCCAGCGATCCGCCGACCGGGGCGGAACTGGACGCCTGCCGCCAGACCGCCGCCGACTTGCTCGCCGGCCTCGATCCGGCGCTACCCATGCCCACCGGCGCCGCCGTCCGCCTGATCGTCGTCGGCGGCACCGGCGAGTATCTCGGCCGCCTCGTCCCCGACCAGCGGCGGATCGTGCCGGACGCGGTGGATGCCGTCCTCGACCGGCTGAGCCAAGTCCCGTCGCGGGAGCTGGCCGAGCGCCTTTCCGTCGCCGAGGCTCGGGCCCGCGTCCTGCCGGCCGGGATCGCGATCGTCGCCGCCGTCGCCGATCGCATCGCTCCGGGCCGGATCGAGGCCGCCCGCAGCGGTCTCCGCCGCGGCCTCCTGATCGACGAGTTCGCCCGTTCCCCCGTCGAGCCGAATCGGCCGCGAGCCCCGGTCGCAGCGGTCGGAACGGCAGAGAGGTAGGAATAGCGATGCCAACGGCTCCGACGGCGTCGTCAGCGGCCACCCGTGCCAGCGACGCCGTCAAAAAATCGAGCCCCCGTCCGAGTCCGGCCAAACGCCGCCCGACCAGGGCCAAACCGAAGAGCACCGCGAAGGCTCCTCCCAAGAGCTTCGAGCAGACCCTCGACCCCGGCCAGGACTTCCGCTCCGCCATGCGCGAGCTGATCGGTCACCGCTGGGGGGAGGTCTGGCGCGCCGTCCCGGTCGCGATCGCCGGCGAAGACATCGAAGGGGTCCACGATGTCCGGGTCGCCTCCCGCCGCCTGCGAGCGGCGATGGACGTCGCCGTCGATTGCTTCCCCGCTGGCTGGTATCGATCGCTCCACCGCACCGCCAAGGAGATCACAAGCGCGCTCGGCGCCGTCCGTGATCGCGACGTTCTACTCGTCGCTTTCGGCGCCGAGCGGGAGCGGGCGCCGCTCGAAGAGCAGCCCGGCCTCGACCTCCTGATCGCCCGAATCGAGCGCGAGCGCACCGCCGCGCGCGCTGAGATGGAGCGTTTCCTCGCCGATCTCCTGGCCTCTGGGACCGCCGCGGAGGTCGTCCGCCGGTTCGGTCCGACCGCGGCGCCGGCCGCCGATGCCTCATCCCCCGACGGCCGAGCGGAGGCAGCCCGATGAGCCGCGCCTGGCCGGTCGATGACGTCGACCCCGACGCGTCGCTGGCGACCAATGCCCGGCGCATCCTCGCCGTCCGGATGGCGGAGTTCTACGCCTACACCCCGATCGTCCCGATCGAGTCGGCGAC
>JBBSNJ010000659.1:0-2722 GCA_038232775.1 Thermomicrobiales bacterium | reverse complement strand
CCGCCGCCGCCGCCGCGGGGCCGGGGGCGTCGGCCAGGGTCGTCCCGACCAGCGCGACGTCGGGCCGCAGCTCGTCGGCCAGGCGGTAGCCCTCCTCTGCGGTGGCGGCGCTGCCGACGACGCGGATGCCGGGGTCGGTTTCCAGGTAACGGACGATGCCGCGGCCGATGCCCGGAATCCGAACGCGGCCCCGCGCCAATTGGCGTCGGGCACCGACTCGAATGCTCGCCGTCCACTGCGCCTGGTGCAAGCCGCGCCGGCACCCAATCGGGCCCAGACGGCGGCTCGGTTGGGACGGCTGCCCCGCGATCGCCTCGCCCGAGGCCTTCTCGGCGCCGCTGGCCGTCTGCGGCGCCGGGGCCGCTTCTGCGGTCCGCCCTCGGCGGTCGCCCCCGGAGCAGGTCGACTGGGCCGAGCTGCACGGGGGGAGTCAGCGTTCCAGGCAACGCGCCTGTGTCGTCGCCCACTCGTTCAGGAGCCCGACGAGGGCCACCAGCGCCCGGGGCGTGCCGTCCGGGGGGGGCGGCACTGGCTCCCACGGCCGATACCCCCACTTGTCCCACCGCCACCGGTCCGCGCCGTCATCCGGGTTCTGGCAGTAGTGGATGATCGGCGCCTCCGTTTGGTCCTCCGTCTGCACGACGCACAGCTCGCGCGCCTCGTGGACCAAACCGAGCTCGGCGGCGGCGAACGCGTAGCCCCACATCTCCGCGACCCACCCGGCCAGCTCCCGGCTCCGCCGGTCGCCGCGGATCGCCTCCGTCTTCGCCAGCCACAGCGGCGCCAGCGCCGCCAGGTCGTCCCGGTGGATCAGGTACGGGACCCCGACGCCCTGGGGCGACGGGTGTCGACAATGGCGCGCCGCGAGCTCGGCCCCCGGGTCGTCGGCGGGGTCCAGGTAGCTGTACAGCTGCGCGGCGGGACGGCCGCGCTCCACCGTGTCCACCACGGGCGTCAGGAAGACGCAGTCGGGGTCCACCACCAGCACGGTTTCCTCGGGGGGGCACACGCCGCCCAGCCACTCCTGGATCGCCGCCGGCTTGTTGTACGGGGCGTAGTCGTCCCCGCTCACGGGGTGGGGGGCGTACGGCTCGGCCCAAAAGGTCTCGCCGGCGAAGGCGGTCGGCCGCTCCGGGCCGGACCAGAGCCTCGTCAGCGACCCCGGCTGCCGGACCTTGCGGTGCGAATGGGCGAGCAGCTCCGCCTGCCACCGGTGGGAGCGGGAGCCGTCGACCGAGAAGACGGTCTGGATCGACGGCGGGGTGGCACCCCTAACGGGCACGTGGATGTGGCCACCGCCGTCTCCGTCGATCCGTCCCGGCGGCAGCACCTAGGTCCCGAGCAACCGGTCAGTGGGCGGGCACCAGCCGTCGGGGTCATCGACCTCCCCCAGCCGCAGCTTCGTCTGGTGGGCCGGCGCCGCGGTGCCGTCCGACGTCGTTCCCTGGAAGTAGTGCTTCTCCCACCCCCGCTTGGCGGCCTCCGAGTCGGGCACCACGACCTCGGCCAGAAACCGCTCGCGACTCTCGCCCCACGCCTCGTAGCCCCGCTCGACGTCCGGATCGGCCGCGACATCGAGGACGCGGGGCCGAAACCGTTCCAGCTCGCCCCGCCGTTGCGGCACCAGCATGCAGATCGGCTCGCCCGCATCGAACATCACCGGGCGCTCCACCGCGGTCATCTTCCAGTTCATCGTGAAGGTGGCCATCGTCCAGTCGGTCTCGACCAGCCCCTCCAGCGCGAACGCCCCGTCCTTCGGCCAGTTGGCGGGGCCGCGGGCAAGGAGGTTCCAGCCCGGGGGGGTGCGGAACAAGAACGGGACGTGCCAGGTGAGGACGCCGTGCCCGAAGTGGCTGATCGCCGGGTAGGGCGCCTCGCCGGAAAGGAACTCGATCCCGATCGACCCCTCGTCGTCGCCGCCGTCCCAGGTGGCGCGCACCACGTGGCTGTTCAGCACGAACCAGCCCGCCTGGTTCGCCAGCATTAACGGCAGGCACCGCCGGGCGAACCGCCCGGCGGTGGCCTCGATCCAGGCGCGGGTGGACGGGGCCAGCGCCAGGGTCATCGGGATGTCGCTGATGCGGTAGGCGACCAGGTCGAGCTCGCCGTCTTCTGCCGACCGCAGCATCTCCGCAAAGCGGGCGCGTCCGGGTCGATCCGTGACCTCATGCGCTGCCATCGTCCCTCCTGCCTCGCGCGGAGGCCCCGACAAGGGTCCCGGTCGGTCCCGTACGTCCGTTGGCGACCAGCCCTCCGCGCCCCTGCCGAGGTTCCCAGGCGCGACACCCCTTGGGGGCTCCACAGGGCAGGGACACGCCGACGCGACCTCGCGATGCGGGTCGAGGTCGCGTCGGTGGCACTGGGGCGCGTCCGAGGTGGCCCGAACCCGCCCCAGCCCAGCTGTGCGGGAACGCTCGCATCGGTGCGGCCACGGCCGTTCGGGTTCCCGTCGTTGCCGAAGCCGTTGTTGCCCCTGGGCCGCGGCCCAGGAGGGGGGCGGCGGACGATCCGCCGCCCCCCTCGCACGCGCTCGAAACGGGCCCCAGGCGGAAGGCTAGCGATTGTCGTCCGGGAAACCGTTCGGGGATCCGTCGTTGCCGCCGTTGCCGAAGCCGTTGTTGCCCCTGCGGCCGCGGCCGTTGCCGGTGTTCGGCGGCGACTTCGGCGGCGACTTCGGCGGCGACTTCGGCGGCGACTTCGGCGGCGACTTCGGCGGCGACTT
>JBBSNJ010000658.1:0-2723 GCA_038232775.1 Thermomicrobiales bacterium | reverse complement strand
TCCGCGTTGCTCGGCCGGATGCCGAGCGCGGTCGGCTACCAGCCGACGCTAGCGACGGAAATGGGTCAACTCCAAGAGCGCATCACCTCGACCAAAACCGGCTCCATCACCTCGGTCCAAGCGATCTACGTGCCCGCCGACGACTACACCGACCCGGCCCCGGCGACGACGTTCGCCCACCTCGACGCCACGATCTCGCTTGAGCGGGCGATCGCCTCGCGCGGTATCTACCCGGCGGTCGACCCGCTGGCGTCGACCTCCCGCATCCTCGACCCGCTGATCGTCGGCCAAGAGCACTACGCGGTGGCCCGCGAGGTGCAGCGGGTGCTCCAGCGGTACCGGGAGCTGCAAGACATCATCGCCATCCTCGGGGTCGAGGAGCTGAGCGACGAGGACAAGCAGACGGTGACGCGGGCGCGGAAGATGGAGCTGTTCATGTCGCAGCCTTTCTTCACGGCCGAAGCGTTCACCGGCATCCCGGGTCAGTACGTGCCGCTGGCGGAGACGGTCCGCTCCTTCCGCGAGATCCTGGACGGCAAGCACGACAGCCTACCGGACCAGGCGTTCCTGCTGGTCGGCGACGTCGATCAGGCGGTGGCCAAGGCGGCGGAGATGGAGTCGGCGGCGGCCTAACGTCTGTCGCCTCGCACGGGAGGGTGAGGGATCGTGGCGAAGCTCCACGTCGAGATCGTGACCGGAGAGCGGGTCGTCTACACCGAGGAGGACGTCGACAGGGTCGTCGCCCCCGGGATCGATGGCTCGCTCGGCATCCTGCCGCGCCACGCCCCGCTGGTGACGATGCTGTCGGCCGGGGAGTTGCGGGTCAAGAAGGGGGGCGCCGAAGAGGCGCTGATCGTCTTCGGCGGGTTCATGGAGGTCGCCAACGACCGGGTGATCGTGCTGGCGGACTCGGCCGAGCGGGCCGAGGAGATCGACCTCTCCCGGGCCGAGCAGGCGCGGGACCGGGCGGAGGGCTCGATCTCGAACCGGCAATCGACCGTCGATCTGGAGCAGGCGAGCCAGTCGCTGCGGCGGGCGAACCTGCGGCTGCGGATCGGGCAGCGGCGGGGCAACCGGCGGGCGCCGACGATGGGCGGCCAGGACGTCTAGACTGGGAGCCGCCGGTTGGTCTCCCCCGCGCCACGGCCGAGATGACGACCGAGCGAGCAGCGCGGAGGAGGCGACGCCGTGACGGCGACGACGATCAACGAGGCGGAGTCGGCCGTCGGCCGGTCGGCCGCGGAACCGAAGGGCGAGCGGACGATCCGGATCACCGGCGGGAGGCCGCTGCGGGGGACGGTCACGATCGGCGGCGCCAAGAACGCGGCGCTGCCGGCGCTGGCGGCGACGCTGCTGACGGCCGACGAGTGCGTGTTCAACAACGTGCCCGACTTGGCCGACATCGCGACGATGGTCGACCTGCTGCGGGCGCTCGGGGCCGAGGTCCAGCACGACCGGGCGCGGAAGCGGATCCGGGTGCGGGCGGCGGAGATTACCCGGCTTGATGCGCCGCCGGAGCTGGTCGCCAAGATGCGGGCGTCGTTTCTGGTGGCGGGGCCGCTGCTCGGACGGTTCGGCGAGATGGCGGCGGCGACCCCCGGCGGCTGCCGGCTGGGGGCGCGACCGGTCGACGTCGACGTCCGCGGTTTCCGCCAGATGGGGGCCCGGATCGAGTTCGACGACGAGGGGCGCTCGGTCCGGGCGAAGTCGGCCGGGCTGCGCGGGGCGCGGGTCTACATGGACTACCCGAGCCACACCGGGACCGAGAATCTCTTGATGGCGGCGACGCTGGCGAGCGGGCGGACGACGATCGTCCACGCCGCCTGCGAGCCGGAGATCGTTCATCTCGGCAACATGCTCAACCGGATGGGGGCCAGGATCACGGGGCTCGGGTCGCCGATCCTGACCGTCGAGGGGGTCGACCGCCTCCACGGCGTGGCCGAGACGATCCTGCCCGACCGGCTGGAGGCGGGGACTTTCGCGATCGGCGCGGTGATCACCGGCGGCGAGGTGACGCTGCACAACGTGCGCGAGGCGGATATGCTGCCGCTGACCGCCAAGCTGCGCGAGGCGGGCGCCGAAGTCTGGGTCGACGACGACCGGATGCTGATCCGGCCGGCGCCGGAGGGGCTGCGGGCGGTCGAGATCCAGACTCTGCCGTTCCCGGGGTTCCCGACCGATCTCCAGGCCGCGTTCGCGGTGCTGATGACGCAGGCGAGCGGGCACTCGCGGGTGCGGGAGCGGGTCTTCGAGGACCGGCTGCGCTACACCGACCAGTTGCTGGCGATGGGGGCGGCGGTGCAGGTCGACCGGTTCACCGCGCTCGGAGGGGACGGTCGGGTCATCTCGGAGACCCCGGCCGCCGCCCGCTACGGAACCGACGCCGTGATCTCCGGTCCGACCCCGCTGCGGGGGGCGGCGGTGCGGGCGCTGGACATCCGGGCGGGAGCGGGAGTGGTCCTCGCCGGGCTGGTGGCCGAAGGGGAAACGATCCTCTCCGACGTCCACCACTTCGACCGGGGCTACGAGGCGTTCGTCCCGAAGCTTCAGGCTCTGGGGGCCGACATCTCGACGTCGTCGCCGTCGTAGGCGACGGCGGCTCGGCTCTGGGGGTCGCGGTGGCCGGCCGACGGTCGGCCGCCGCTCGGCGGGGCAGGAGGGGGCAGTGGGCGCCCGCATCCTGATCGTGGACGACGAACCGTCCGTCGCCGACCTGATCGTGG
>JBBSNJ010000657.1:0-2725 GCA_038232775.1 Thermomicrobiales bacterium | reverse complement strand
GTCCTTGGCACCCTCAACCAGCCGGTCCCGACAGCGACGACTGCTGGAAGTCGACCGCGGGACGGAAGGGGGGGATGGCGACCGTCGTCGGTCGTGTCCGCGCCTGCCCGCTGCCGGGGATCACGACCGGCGAGACGCCGGTCCAGCCCGAGACCGGTGGCGCTGCCCTACATGCAACGCCGGAACGGGTGGAGCAGCGCCTCTGCCTCCCTGGCGCGGAACTGTCGCCGATACCACCAGCACCGGCTTGACGGACCGACGAATCGGCCTATACTTCGGATCGTGAACACTTCGGGTGTCGAACCGCGCGCCATCGAGGACGAGGCCCTGATCGAGCGGGCGCTCCCTCTCCTGCCCGAGATCGGCAAGCTCCTCTACGTTGCGGTGGCGCGCCACCCCGGCATGGCCGGGGTCTCGCTCGGGCAGATCAAGGCGACCGGCTGGCTCGCCATCCACGGCCGGCGGACGGTCGGCGAGCTCGCGGCCGGGCTCGGCGTCTCCCTGCCGACCGCCTCCGAGCTGGTGGAGAGCCTCGTCGTCCGCGGTCTGGCCGAGCGCGGTCCCAACCCCGCCGACCGGCGGCAAGTCCACGTCTGGTTGACCCCCGAGGCCGCCGCGCTGAAGCGGCAGCTGCGGGCGCTGCGGAGCGCCCAAATCCGGGCAGCGCTGACGCGCCTCGCCCCCGAGGAGCGCCCCGTCTTCGTCCGCTCGCTGGAAGCGCTCGTCGCCGCCCTGCGCGACGACCCCGATCATCCGATTCCCGCGCCCGGTCCCGTCCCGCGGGCCGTCGAGCAGTCCCCGGTCGGCGGCTAGCCGCCCGACGCCGAACCGGGAGCCCCGGACCCCGGCCCGTCCCCCGAGCTCGTGCAGCAGTCAGGAGAGGAGTCGCTCCGTATGTCGTCCCGATCCGCCCTCGGCGGCGCCAGCGCCGGCCAGACCGTCCCACCGTCCGCGCCAGCCGGGAGCCAGGAGGGCGCCGAGCGAAACCCGTGGCTCGTCCTGATCGTCCTCTGCGCGGCGATCTTCATGCTGCTGCTCGACACGACGATCGTCAACGTCGCCCAGCGTGCGATCCAGCAGAGCCTGAACGCCACCTTGACCCAGATCCAGTGGGTCCTCGACTCCTACATCCTGACCTACGCCGTCCTCCTCCTCTCCTTCGGCCG
Source organism: Thermomicrobiales bacterium (assembly GCA_038232775.1). Classification (GTDB taxonomy): domain Bacteria; phylum Chloroflexota; class Chloroflexia; order Thermomicrobiales; family UBA6265; genus JBBSNJ01. Next base: position 1,559 of record JBBSNJ010000657.1, on the reverse strand, counting down.
GCTCGGCGACGTCTTCGGGCGCAAGCGCCTGTTCATCGTCGGGATGGGCATCTTCACCGCCGCCTCGGCCCTCTGCGCCGCCTCCGGCTGGATCGGCGCCCAATTCGGCGTCTCCGGTGTCAACGCCCTGATCGTCTCCCGCGTCCTGCAAGGGCTCGGCGGCGCCTTCATGATGCCCCAGACCCTCTCCCTGATCACCGTCGTCTTCCCGCCCGAGAAGCGTGGCGCGGCGATGGGGATCTGGGGCGGCATCGTCGCCCTCGGTGCCGTCGTCGGCCCGATCATCGGCGGCCTGATCGTGACCGACTACGCCTGGGAATGGGTCTTCCTGATCAACGTCCCGGTCGGTGCCGTCGCGATCGCGGCGACGCTGGCGATCGTCCCCGAGTCGGTCGACCCCCAAGCCAGCAAGCGGATCGACTGGGGCGGACTCCTCTTCTCCGGTCTCGGCATCTTCGCCCTCGTCTTCGCCATGATCGAGGGGACCAAGTGGGGCTGGACCAGCCCGACGATCCTCGGCCTGATCGTCGCCGGCGTCGCGCTGCTGGCCGTCTTCGTCTGGTGGGAGCGGCGGGCGGCCGACCCGATGATGAAGCTCGAGCTGTTCAAGATCCGCAACTTCTGGGTCGGCAACGTGATCGCGACCACCGTCGCCTTCGGCATGCTCGGCATCTTCTTCCCGATGACCCTCTTCCTGCAGGGCGCGCTCGGCTTCACGCCGATCCGGGCCGGGCTGACGATGACCCCGATGTCGCTGATGATCATGCTCGCCGCCCCCTTCGCCGGCCGCCTCACCGACCGGATCGGCGCCCGCTGGATCCTCGTCACCGGTCTGACCTTCATGACCGGGGGGATCCTCCTCATCGTCTCCCGCGTCACCTCGGAGACGACCTGGCGGACCCTGCTCCCGGCCCTGATCGTGACCGGGCTCGGGATGGGGATGACCTTCGCCCCGATGACCGCGGCCGTCATGGCCGAGGTCCCGCCCCGGATCGCCGGCAGCGCCTCGGGCATCCTGAACACGATGCGCAACGTCGGCCAGGTGCTCGGCATCGCCGTCCTCGGCTCGGTCCTCCAGAGCCGGCTCGGCGTCCACGGCCCCGACCGGCTCAGCAGCCTCGGTCTCCCCCCGGCGGTCGAGTCGAGCGTCGTCCAGGCCGCCCAGGACGGTCGGTTCGAGGCCCTGCCGAGCCTGATTCCGGCGGACCAGGGTGCCCTGCTCGGGCAGATTTTCCCCCGAATCCAGGAGGCGTTCGTCGATGGCCTGCACGACACCTTCTACGTCGGCGCGCTAGCCTGCGCCGTCGCCCTCGCGACCGCGTTCCTGATCCGCAATCCGGCCTCCCGCCCGGCGGTCGCCGCCGCCCGACGCGAGGAGTCGGCGAACGCTCCGGCTCCGGGCCAAACCCCGGCGCCGGCGGCGGCGTCCGCCGACTGACCCCCCGCCCGCAGCCCGACGTCCTCCAAACTGCCGAGGGGGTCGTCGGGCCGGCGCCGAGCCACGCGCGGCCGCATCGGCTCCCTGCCTCGGCCAGCCGGTCCCCTCACCCACCCCGCTC
>JBBSNJ010000656.1:0-2729 GCA_038232775.1 Thermomicrobiales bacterium | reverse complement strand
GCCGCTGGTGGCGGTGACGTTCGGCGATCGCGGGTCGGAGTTGTGCTGGGGCGGGGAGCGGGTGACGGTGCCGGCGGTGCCGGCGGCTCCGCTGGCCGATCCGACCGGCGGCGGCGACGCGTACCGGGCCGGGCTGATCAAGGGGCTGCTGCTCGGGCTCCGGCTCGAGATCGCGGGGCGGGTGGCGGCGGTGGCGGCGACCTACGCGATCGAGCGGCACGGGACGCAGGAGCACGCCTATCGGGCGGACGAGTTCTGCGTTCGCTTCGACACCGCCTTCCCGGAGCTGGCGGGCGCGGTCGAGGCCGAGGCGCTGCGGCGGGCGGCGCCGGGGTCGGAGGCGATCACCGTCCGGTTGTAGGACTGTCGGATTGTCGGCTGGATCAGCGCGGGGGAGCTGCCCCGGCGCCAATGGAGGAGACCGAGGCATGGTCGCGACGTCGTCAACCGCGAGTCGGGCGTTCGACATCAAGGATCCGTCGCTGGCCGGAGACGGCCGGCGGCGAATCGAGTGGGCGGCGCGGGAGATGCCGGTGCTGCGCCAGATCCGAGACCGGTTCGCGGCCGAGAGGCCGCTGGCCGGGATCCGGATGACGGTCTGCGCCCACGTGACGACGGAGACCGCGAATCTGGCGCTGGCCTTCCAGGCGGGCGGCGCCGAGGCGGTGATCTGCGCCAGCAATCCGCTCTCGACCCAAGACGACGTGGCCGCCTATCTGGTGCAGGAGGGGATCGCGGTCTTTGCCATCAAGGGCGAGGACAACGAGACTTACTACCGCCACCTGCGGTCGGCGATCGAGCACGAGCCGCAGATAGTGATCGACGACGGCGCCGATCTGGTGACCCTGCTCCACCAGGACCGGCGCGACCTGCTGCCCAACGTGATCGGCGGCACGGAGGAGACGACGACCGGGGTGGTGCGCCATCGGGCGCTGGAGCGGCAGGGATTGCTCGCGTTCCCGATCATCGCGGTCAACGACGCTGAGACTAAGCACTTTTTCGACAACCGCTACGGCACTGGACAGAGCACGATCGACGGCATCCTGCGGGCGACCAACATCTTGCTGGCGGGGAAGACGGTCGTGGTCGCTGGCTACGGCTGGTGCGGCAAGGGGATCGCGATGCGCCTGCGGGGGATGGGGGCGCGGGTGATCGTGACCGAGATCGACTCGGTGAAGGCGCTGGAAGCGGCGATGGACGGCTTCCAGGTGACGACGATGGACCGGGCGGCGGCGTTCGGCGACCTGTTCGTGACGGCGACCGGCAACATCAACGTGATCGACCGCAACCACTTCGAGCAGATGAAGGACGGGGCGATCATGGCCAACTCGGGGCACTTCAACTCCGAGGTCAACCTGAAGGCGTTGGAGGAGATGTCGGGGGAGGGGCGGCGGACGCTGCGCCCCTTCGTCGAGGAGTTCGTCGTCGCCGAGGGGCAGCGGGTGATCGTGCTGGGCGAGGGGCGGCTGATCAACTTGGCCGCGGCCGAGGGGCACCCGGCGAGCGTGATGGACATGAGCTTCGCCAACCAGGCGCTCGCCGCCGGCTACTTGGTGCGGGAGCGGGGCAACCTGGAGCCGAAGGTTTACCAGGTGCCGGAGGAGATCGACCGGGAGATCGCGCGCCTGAAGCTGGAGGGGATGGGGATCGAGATCGACCAGTTGACGCCCGAGCAAGAGAAGTACCTCACCTCGTGGGAGGGGGGGACGTAAGGTTCGCGGCTATCGGTCGTTGGCCACGGGCTAACGGCTGTCGGCTATCGGTTATCAGCCAGCCGCCTTTGGCTCGTGGCTGTTGAACGGGAGCGCAAACGGCCGGTGCCGGCGAGCGGCGACCTCCTACCGAAAGCGGGTAGACGACAGCTGATAGGCGACAGCCGGACGGTGGGGTAGGGAGGGCGGGATGGAACGGGCGAAGGGAACGTTCGCGTCGGCGGAGCGGACGGTGTTCACCTCGGAGTCGGTGACGGAGGGGCATCCGGACAAGGTCTGCGATCAGATCTCGGACGCGGTGCTCGACGCCCTGCTGCGGGACGACCCCGACGCCCACGTTGCCTGCGAGACGGCGACGACGACCGGCTTGATCCTCGTCTTCGGCGAGGTGACGACGAGCACCTACGTCGATATCCCGGCCGTCGTCCGCGACGTGGTCCGCGACATCGGCTACACCCACTCGAAGTTCGGCTTCGACTCGAAGACGTGCGGGGTGATGGTCTCGCTCAAGGAGCAGAGCCCAGAGATCTCGAGCGGGGTCGACGCCGCCCTCGAGGTGCGGGATGGGCACCGGGTCGACCGCTACGACCAGGTCGGGGCGGGCGACCAGGGGATGATGATCGGCTTCGCCTGCCGAGAAACGCCGGAGTTGATGCCGCTGCCGATCTCGCTCGCCCACGCGATCTGCCGCCGTCTCTCCGAGTCGCGGCGGTCGGAGGAGATCTCCTACTTGCGGCCGGACGGGAAGAGCCAGGTCACGGTCGAGTACCGGCACGGTCGTCCGCACCGGATCGACACCGTGGTGGTCTCGACGCAGCACGCGGACGACGTCAGCAACGATGTGATCGAGCGGGACGTGCGCGATTTGATCATCCGGCGGGTGGTGCCGAAGGAGTTGATCGACGAGCGGACCCGGTTCTTCATCAACCCCAGCGGCCGCTTCGTGCTCGGTGGACCGATGGCGGACGCGGGGCTGACGGGCCGCAAGATCATCGTCGACACCTACGGCGGGATGGC
>JBBSNJ010000655.1:0-2739 GCA_038232775.1 Thermomicrobiales bacterium | reverse complement strand
TCCGCGACATCCTGACCAAATCACTCGGCAGTACCAACCCGGTCAACGTCGTGCGAGCGACGCTGAAGGCGCTCCAGGAGCTGGAGACGGCGGAGATGGTGCAGCGCCGCCGGCAACGGAGCGGTCCGCTGCGGCGGCCGCGGGCGGAGGCGGCGGCGGCGCCGGTGCCTCGCCCGGTCCAGGGCGGGAACAGTCCGCAGGAGAGCGGTCCTGGGGGCGGCGGTCGCGGCGGTCGCGGCGGACCGGGTGGTCCCGGCGGGCGAGGACGGCGGGGTGACCGGTCGTGAGCGAGGTGACGATGGGAGGGGCCCCGACCCTCCGGATCACGCTGGTGCGGAGTACGATCGGCCGGCCGAAGGACCAAGGGTTGACCGTCAAGGCGCTGGGGCTGCGCCGGCTCCACCACACGGTCGAGCGGCCGGACAACCCTTCGATCCGGGGGATGGTGACGAAGATTCGTCATCTGGTCCGGGTCGAGGAAGTGCCCGGAGGGGGCGAACCGGCCTGAACGCCGGCCTCCTCTGGGGTTGGGTGCCGCCGCGGCGGCGCGGAGCGAGAACAGGAACGTCCTGATGCCGTTAACACTCGATGACCTGCGCTCGGGCGAGGGCGCGCGGAAGAGCAAGAAGCGGGTCGGCCGGGGGCACGGGAGCGGGCGGGGCAAGACCGCCGGCCGCGGCACGAAGGGGCAAAAGGCGCGCTCGGGAGCGGCGATCGGTCGCGGCTTCGAGGGCGGTCAGCTCCCGATCCAGAGGCGGCTGCCGTACAAGCGGGGCTTCACGAACATCCACAAGACGCCGTGGGAGGCGATCAACCTCTCCCGGATCGAAGAGTTGGCGGGAGACGAGCCGATCACGCCGGAACTGCTGCACCGGCGCGGAGTCACCCGCGGGTTGGAGTTCCCGGTCAAAATCCTCGGACACGGGGAGCTGACTCGGCCGCTGCGGGTCAGTGCCCATGCCTTTTCGGCGAGCGCCCGGGAGCAAATCGAGGCGGCCGGGGGGAGTGTCGAGACGCTGGAGCGGACGGACCAGTGGACGTCGGCGCGGCCGCGCAGCCGCCGCCTGCCGCTGAACGCGACGCTGAAGAAGCTGCGGGTCGGTAAGGCCGGCGGGCCGAGCCGGCGGGACGCGCTGGCGCAGTTGGAGTCGGCCGCGGCCGAGGGGTAAGCGATGCTGCAGGCGGTCTTCCAGGCGTTCCGGATTCCGGACGTGCGGCGCAAGATCCTGTTCACGCTGGCGATGCTGGCGATCTTCCGCTTCATCGCGTCGATCCCGGTGCCGGGGGTCGACCGCGAGGGGTTGCGGGAGTTCGTCCTCAACAACCAACTGCTCGGGGTGCTGAACGCGTTCTCGGGCAGCGGGCTCCAGTACTTCTCGATCGCGGCGCTCGGGGTCTATCCCTACATCACGGCCTCGATCATCATGCAGTTGATGACCCCGATCATTCCCCGCCTGAATCAGCTCTCGGAGGAAGGGCAGGGCGGCCGCAATAGGATCAACCAGTACACCCACTGGCTGACGGTGCCGCTGGCCCTGCTCCAAGGGTACGGGCAGGCGATCCTCTTCTCGCAGGAGCAGAACCCGAACACCGGCGAGCCGCTGCTCAGCAACTTCGGGCTGTTCGACGGCGCGACCTGGCTGCCGAGTTTGGCGATCTTGATCTCGATGACCGCCGGCACGTTGCTGCTGGTCTGGATCGGTGAGCTGATCACCGAGAACGGGATCGGCAACGGGGTCTCGATCATCATCTTCGGCGGGATCGTCGCCTCGCTGCCGGGGACCGCGAGCAACTTGCTGGCCGGTTCGTCGGTGACCCGGAACGTGATGGGGACGGTGCTCTTCATGGTGATCGGGCTGCTGACGATCGTCGGCATCGTGCTGATCAACGAGGGCCAGCGGCGGATCCCCGTCCACCACGCGAAGCGGGTGCGGGCCGGGCGCGTCTACGGCGGCGGGACCACGCATATCCCACTCAAGGTCAATTCCGCCGGGATGATCCCGCTGATCTTCGCGGTCAGCATCATGGTCTTTCCGGGGATGATCGCCCAGTTTCTGGCTGGCTCCGGCAACGAAGGGGTGCGGAACTTCGCCAACGAGCTGGCGCTGTTCCTCGGCCCGACCACCCTCCAGTACAACGTGATCTACTTCCTGATGGTGGTCGGCTTCACCTACTTCTACACGATGGTGGTCTTCCAGCAGCAGAAGATCCCGCAGAATCTACAGCGGCAGGGCGCCTTCATCCCCGGCGTCCGGCCCGGCAAGAACACCGAGAGCTATCTGCAGCGGGTGCTGAACCGGATCACGCTGATCGGCGCCCTGTTCCTCGGGCTGGTGGCGATCCTCCCGTTCATCGCCTCGGCGATCACCGGGGTGCAGGCGCTGCTCCTCTCCTCGACCTCGCTGCTGATCGTCGTCGGCGTCGCCATCGACACGATGCGGCAGCTCGAAGCGCAGCTGATGATGCGCAACTACGAAGGGTTCATCCGCTAGCCATGCACGTCATCCTGATGGGGCCCCAGGGGTCGGGGAAGGGGACCCAGGCGGCGCGGTTAGCGCCGCGCCTTCGGCTGAAGCTGGTCGCCACGGGGGAGTTGTTCCGGGGGGCGATCAAGGCCGAGACCGAGCTCGGGCGGGAGATCAAGGCCATCTACGACCGGGGGGAGCTGGTCACCGACGCGATCACCGTTCGTCTGGTCGAGGCGAAGCTGGACGAGATCGACCGCGAGCGGCGGTTGGG
>JBBSNJ010000654.1:0-2741 GCA_038232775.1 Thermomicrobiales bacterium | reverse complement strand
TTCACCGCCTGGCGCCCCTACCAGCATCGGGTTCTCGCCAGCGTCGACGGCCAGCTCCTGCCGATTCCGATCAACCTTGATACGGTCAACCGGCTCTACGGCCTGAGCCTGACCTCCTTCCAGCTGGCCGACTTCTACGCCTCCGTCGCCGAGCCGCGCGACCGGTTGGAGACCTCCGAAGACGCCGTCGTCGCCAAGGTCGGCCGTGACCTCTACCAGAAGTTCTTCCGCGGCTACACCCGCAAGCAGTGGGGGCTCGACCCCGCCGAGCTCGACGCCCAGGTCACCGCCCGGATCCCGACCCGCACCAACCGGGACGACCGCTACTTCACCGACACCTACCAGGCGATGCCCCTCCACGGCTACACCCGGCTGTTCGAGCGGCTGCTCCAGCACCCCAATATCAAGCTGATGCTCAACACCGATTACCGCGAGATCGTCGAGTTCATCCCCCACCGGGAGCTAATCTACTCCGGTCCGATCGACGCCTTCTTTGCCGAACGCTACGGCAAACTCCCCTACCGCTCGCTCGAGTTCCGGTTCGAGACGCTCGACCAGCCCCGCTACCAACCGGTCGGCACCGTCAACTTCCCGAACGACTACGACTACACTCGCGTCACCGAGTTCAAGCACCTGACGGGGCAGGAACACTCAAAGACGACGATTGTCGCCGAGTACCCCCGAGCCGAAGGCGATCCCTACTACCCGGTGCCCCGCCGCGAGAACGCTGAGCGCTACGCCCACTACCGCGCCCTGGCCGAGCAAACCCCCGGCGTCCACTTCGTCGGCCGGCTCGCGACCTACAAGTACTACAACATGGACCAGGTGGTCGCCCAAGCCCTCGCGCTCTATGAGCGCCTGCGCGACGCCCGCCGCCTCGTCGTCGGCGCCGCCGCCATCGGCGCGACCGTCCCGCTGACCGTCCCTGCCGCCGCGCCGGAGACGAGTCCCGGCCTCGCTCCCGCCAACGGCCACGATCACGGCAACGGCCGCGGCACCGACAACGGGCAGCGCTCCGTCGCCCTCCGCCCACCGGCGGGAACGCCCGGCATCAATGAGCGCCCAGCCGACCGCGGTGGCGCTGCGCCGCCACCGCCCGGCTTCCTCCCGGACCGTCCGCTGCGAGACCACGTCCGCCACATGCTGGTGCGACGCCCACATCGCGGTGCGTTGACTGAACCGCCGCCCCGTGCCGGGAGCCGGGGACGATGACGGATCTTCTGGCGGCAGCGTCCTCCGGCCGGTTCCAATGCTCGCGCCGGCCCGCCGGCTCCGTTGGCATCGAGGTTGCATTCGCCGACCCCACCGGCGCGCCATCGGGACGAGCCGCCTCGTCCGCACCTCAATGAAGGAAGCCATCATGGCCGAGCAGCAGCTTAACCCGCCCCAGCACCAGGATCGCCAGCCGGGGATCGAAGCCGAAATGACGCCCCGCCCCCTGTCGGATGACCCTTCCTACCGGGGCAGCGGCAAGCTCACCGGCAAGCGAGCACTGATCACCGGCGGCGACAGCGGGATCGGCCGGGCCGTGGCGATCTTCTTCGCCAAGGAGGGAGCCGACGTCGCCATCGCCTACCTAGACGAGGAGCAGGACGCCCAAGAGACCAAGCGGCTCGTCGAACAGGAAGGCCGGCGCTGCCTCGCCTTCCCCGGCGACATCGGCCAGGAGGCCCACTGCCAGGAGCTGGTCGGGCGCACCGTCTCCGGTCTCGGCGGTCTCGACATCCTCGTCAACAACGCCGCCGAGCAGCACCCCCGCGAGAGCATCACCGAGATCTCGGCCGAGCAGATGGAGCGGACCTTCCGCACCAACATCTTCGCCATGTTCTACCTCTGCAAGGCGGCCCTACCGCACCTCGGCTCGGGCAGCGCCATCGTCAACACCTGCTCCGTCACCGCCTTTAAGGGGAGCCCCCAACTGCTCGACTACTCGGCGACCAAGGGCGCCATCCTCGCCTTCACCCGTTCCCTCTCGCAGGGCCTCGTCGAGCAGGGCATCCGCGTCAACGCCGTCGCGCCGGGTCCGATCTGGACCCCGCTCATCCCCTCCACCTTCCCCGCGGACAAGGTAGCCTCCTTCGGCGCCGACGTTCCGATGCAGCGGCCCGGCCAGCCCGAGGAAGTCGCCCCGAGCTACGTCTTCCTCGCCTCCGACGACGCCTCCTACATCACCGGCCAGACCCTCCACCCCAACGGCGGCACCGTCGTCGCTGGCTAAGGCACCGACGAGAGCGGCCGTCGAAAGTGTTGTCGGCGGCAATGTGGGTAGGGGTGCTGCTTGCTGCGCCCGTCGGCCGGAGGCCGACCACCGACGTCACCGGACTTCGTGCATGCGGGGGGGACAACGCTTCTGCCCGGCGCTGTAGAAAGGTTCCCTCTGCTTGCTTCGGGCCCCGCCACGCCGCCAGTGGGCCCCCCGCCGAGGGGCGCCTACTCTGGCGCCCGGATTCGCTGGCCGCATGTTCAGTCCGCGGTCACCTCGGTGGAGCGAGGGGACGGGCCGAGGGCGAGCTGGTTGCCCCTCTGGCTGGGGAGGACGGCATTCGGATACTCAGGAGTTTTTGCCGGGAATTCGCCCTCATCCCGAGGACTGTCGCCCCACCCGCGCCGGCCGATATCCCAGCGCCCCAGGGTGCCGGGGGCGCCGGCGTCGCGTCCCCCAGGGGGGGTGGCGGGGCCGCCGCCGACATCCCCCGCAGAACCTCTTCGAGCTCCGCCTGGGCCTCCCCATAGGCGGCCCA
>JBBSNJ010000653.1:0-2744 GCA_038232775.1 Thermomicrobiales bacterium | reverse complement strand
CCTCGGGGGGTGCGCCCCGCCCCCCCCCCCCCCCCCCCCCCCCCCCCCCCCCCGGGGGCGGGGGCCGGGGGGTGGGGGCTGGCCGCCGCCGCGGAAATACGAGGTATTCTCCCGGATTCCGGATCAGACGTCCCTCCCGCGTCTTCGGCTCTGGGCCAGCCCTCACCCATCACCCGGATCGACCGCCGCCCCGTACGCCAGCACCACCTGCGTCGTCCGCTCGCCGTGCCGGTCGACCAGGTCGTACCCCCTCGCCGCCTCCCCGAACGGCACCGAGTCCGAGAGCAACGGCTCCAGCTCCAGCTCGCCGAACCACCCCGCCACCTGCCGCGCCCGCCGCCCCAGCGAGTGCGTCGCCCCCAACTCCGGCGCGATCCCCCCCACCTGCGAACTCTTGATCGTCACCCGATTGTGGTGGAACTCGTCCCCGAGCCGCAGCGCTTCCCCGCTCCCGCCGTACCACGACATCGCCACCACCGTCGTGTCCGGCGCCGCCGTCCGGATCGCCTCCTGCAGCGCCGCGTAGGAGCCGGAGACCTCGATCACCACGTCCGCCCCCCGTCCCTCCGTCCGCTCCCGCACCGCCAGCGCCACGTCCCCGGCCGCCGGATCGAGCGCCTCGTCGGCCCCCAGCCGCCGCGCCAACTCCCGCCGACCCGCCAGGCCCTCGACCGCGATCACCCGCCGCGCCGCCGTCCGCCGCAGGAACTGCGTCACCAGCAGCCCGACCACCCCCTGCCCGAAGACCACCACCGTGTCGTCCAGCCGGATATCCGCGTCGAGCACCCCGTTGTAGGCCGTGTTCATGTTCGCCCAGAGCACCCCCTGCGCCGGATTCGCCAGCTCCGGCAGCCGGATCACGGACGCCGCCGGCACCACCGAGGCCGTCTGGTGCGGCAGGTAGCCGTAGACGAGGCTCCCCTCCTCCACCGCCGACACCCCGACCCCCCGCGCCACCACCCGGCCCACGTTCGCGTAGCCGTAGGCCAGGGGGTAGCCCCAATGCCCATCCCCCGCCGTCCAATAGCCCCGCGCCGGCCGCTCCGCCGCCCCCTCGGCCACCGGCAGGAAGAGCCGCCGCTCCCGGTCGTACCGCTTGGACCATTGCGGCGCCCGACCCCGGTAGACGTTCATCTCCGTCCCGTGGCTGATCCCCGAGTGGAGGGTCACGACCACGATGTCATCCGGGCCCGGCTCCGGGAGCGGCACGTCGAGGTAGTCGAGCCGTCGAGGCCCGGTCAGCACCAGAACCTTCGCCTCCGAGGGGATCGACGCTGTCGCATCCATCGTCGCCGCATTGCCTCCTTCGCTGGTCCTCCCAGCGGCCCCGCCTCCAGAGAAACATCGTCGATTCATCTCCGACGTCCCGCCGCGGGCTCGCCCTCGTCCCGGACAGGTCGCGCTCCTGACAAACCGCCACCCGCGGAACGGCGGATCGTCGACGACGCTCCGGGCCTACCCCTTCACCCCCCCGCTCGTCAGCCCCCCGACCAAGTACCGCTGGAAGAAGACGAACAAGATCGCCGGCGGCAGCGAGATGATCACCCCCCCCGCCGTCAGCATCCCCCAGTCGATGGTGTACTGCCCGAACGCCGCCTGCAGCGCCAGCGGCAGCGTCTTCCGCTCCGTCGACGTCACCAGCGCCACCGCGAACAGGTACTCCCCCCACGCCAGCAGGAACGCGAACGCCCCGACCGCCACCGTCGCCGGCGCCAACAGGGGCATCAGCACCTGCCACAAGATCTGCAGCTGCGACGCGCCGTCGACGATCGCGGCCTCGTCCAGGTCGCGCGGGATGTCGTCCAAGTAGCCCTTCAGCATCCAGACCGCTATCGGCAGCCCGAGCAGCAAGTACGTGATCCCCAGTCCGAACAGGCTGTCGGTCAGCCCCAGATTGCGCAGGGTGATGATCAGCGGCACCACGATCACGATCCCCGGCAGCATCTGCACCGCCAAGATCGTCCCCGAGAACGCCGACCGGAACCGGTAGCGGAACCGCGACAAGCTGAACGCCGCCGAGAGCGCCGCGATCGTCACCACCAGCGCCGACGCCCCCGCCACCACCAAGCTGTTCCGGAACGCGTCCTGGAACCCGACCGCGTTCCAGATCCGGACGAAATTGTCCCCCGTCACCTCCGTCGGCAGGATCGCCAGCGGCTCCCCGAACATCTGCCCCTCCGGCTTCAGCGCCGTCAGATAGAGCCAGATGATCGGGAAGATCAGCGCCCCCACCACCGCCACCGTCAGCAGATCCAACCCCACCTCGCGCGCCACCCGCCGGGTCTTCCGGGACACGGTCGCCTCCTCCCTGGCTATCGGCTACCGGCTACCGGCCACCGGCCACCGGCTTATCAGCTGGCGGCGTTGGCCGCCGGCAACGGACCGTCGGAGAAGAGGGCTTGGTTCCCCCGATGATCCCATTGGGCGCGCGGGCGTGGCCAACGCCGATAGCCGATAGCTGACAGCCGACAGCCACCGGCCGTCACCCCTCCCGCCGCGACAGCGCCCGCAGATAGACCGTCGACAGCACCACCAGCAACCCCAGCATCGCCACCCCGGTCGTCGCCGCGTAGCTCAGCTCCAGCCGCTCGAAGAACGACCGGAAGAGGAAGACCCCGATCAGCATCGTCGCCTCCGACGGCCCCCCCTTCGTGATCACCCAGACGATGTCGAAGCTGTAGAACGCCAAAATGCCGAGCACCAGGGCGACGACCACGCTCACCTGCCGCAGCAGCGGCAGCGTG
>JBBSNJ010000652.1:0-2749 GCA_038232775.1 Thermomicrobiales bacterium | reverse complement strand
TCGCCACGGCATCGTTCTGGATGGACTGGTGGTGGTTCGGCAGCATCGGCTACCGCTCGGTGCTGGTGACCCGCTACCTGGCCCAGGCGATCGCCTTCGTCGTCGCCGCCGTCGTCGTCGCCGGCTTCTTCGCCGCCCACAGGCGGGACGCGCTGCGGCCGCCCGCGACGCAGGGGGGAGCGAACGAGGGCCGCGCCGGGTCGGCGCTGCTGCGGGCTCCGCTTTGGCTGGCGACGATCGCCGTCGGCGTGGCCGGGGGGGCGGCGGCGTCGGCGCTCTGGCAAACCTGGCTGCTCTGGATCAATGGACGGGCTTTCGACTACGCCGACCCGCTGTTCGGCCGCGACGCGGGGTTCTACATCTTCGCGCTGCCGGCGTTGGAGGCGTTGGTCCGGGGCGGCTTGGCCCTGTTGGCGGTGGCCGGCGTCGTCGTGCTCGTCCTCTACGCGCTCCGCCTCGGGCTCGACCGGATCGGGCCAAGGCAAGCGCCGCGGCGGATCCGGAGCCACGTCCTGGCGCTGGCGGCGGGGGCGACGCTGCTGATCGGCGCCGGCTTCGTGCTGACCAACTTTCGGCTCCTCTACTCGGAGCAGGGGTTCGTCTACGGACCGGGGTTCACCGACGCCGTGGTCGACCGCTGGGCGAACTGGCTGCTCGCCCTCCTTTCGGTGGTGATCGCCGGCCTGCTGATCGCGAGCGTCTGGCGGGTGCGGTGGCGCTTGCTGCTGGGAGCACTGGCGGCCTGGGGGATCGTCGCGGCGCTGGCGCTGGCGGTGGTGCCGGTGGTCGTGCAGCAGGCGGTGGTCGAGCCGAGCGAGCTGGCGCGGGAGCGGCCCTACATCGCGGCCAACATCGCGGCGACGCGGGCGGCGTTCGACCTCGACGGGATCGAGGCCCGGGAGTTGAGCGGGCAGGGGGAACCGCCGCCGGCGAGCCTGGCACCCGAGTCGCCGACGTTCGACAACATCCGGCTCTGGGACTACCGAGTCGTTCAGGCGAACTACCAGGCGATGCGCTCGTTCGTTCCCTACTACCGCTTCAACGACGTCGACGTCGACCGCTACGTCGTCGACGGTCGGCTGCGCCAGGTGCTGGTCTCGGCCCGCGAACTCGATCTGGAGGGGCTGGCCGACCGAGCCCGGTCTTGGACGAACCGGCATTTGGCCTACACCCACGGCTTCGGGGCGGTGGTCAGCCCGGTCAGCGAGGCGGGGCCGACGGGGCTTCCCGTCTATCTCGCCGGCCAGATCCCGCCCGAGGAGGCGGGGCCGTTCGCCCTCGAGCGGCCGGAGATCTACTTCGGCGAGCTGGATGGGCCATGGGTGGCGGTCAACACGCGGCGGGACGAGGTGAGCGGCATCTCGAGCGACGACGTCGCGGTCCCCTACTCGGGGGACGGCCGGGGTTCGGTGCGGCTCGACAGCTACCCGAAGCGGGTGCTGGCGGCGGTCGCGCTCGCTGATCGGAACGTGTTGTTGAATTCCGAGCTGACCGAGGAGTCCCGGATACTGCTGCGGCGGAACGTCCGGGAGCGGATCGGCGCGATCGCGCCGTTCCTGCGGCTGGACGACGATCCATACCCGGTCATCGCCGGCGGCCGGCTGGTGTGGGTGGTGGACGCCTACACGGACACGGAGCGGTTCCCGGGAGCGACGCCGCGCGACGGACTGAACTACATCCGGCACTCGGCGAAGGTGACGGTCGACGCCTACGACGGCACCGTGACGTTCTACCGGACGGCGACGCTCGACCCGATTGCCGACGCCTACGGGCGGGCGTTCGGCGGGCTCTTCACCCCGATCACCGAGGCGCCGGTCGAGGTGGCGGCCCACTTCCGGTACCCGGAGGGGTTGTTCGACCTCCAGGCCGAGGTCTACACCCGCTACCACGTCACCAGTCCCGACGAGTTCTACAACGGGGAGAACCGGTGGGCGATCGCGCGGGAGGAAATCGAGGGGGAGGGGACGCAGCGGGGGGACGGGGAGTTGCGGCGGACGGAAGCCTACTACGTGACGTTGACGACGCCGGGCGAGACGGAAGCCGCCTTCAGCCTGGTCCTCCCGTTCACCCCGGCCGAGCGGACGATCATGACGGCCTGGATGGCGGGCCGGATCGACGCCCTGGGCGTGCCGACGCTCGATCTCCACCGGTTTCCGCAGCAAGCGAGCGTCCCCGGTCCGGAGCAGATCGAGAACCGGATCAATACCGATCCGGTCGTCTCGGAGCGGATTACGCTGCTCGACGCCGCTGGATCGCGGGTGATCCTCGGCAACCTGCTGGTGATCCCGGTCGGGGAGACGGTGCTCTACGCCCAGCCGTTCTACCGGCGGGCGACGTCGGCGGACAACGCCCTGACCGAGTTCGAGTACGTGATCCTGGCGACCAACGAACGGACCGTGCTGCGGCCGACGCTGGCGGAGGCGCTGACGGCGTTGGCCGAGGGGCGCGGCACGGCGGCAGAGGCGGCGCCACCGGTGGCGGCGGGGCCGCCACCGACCGCCGGGGCTGACGGCGGCGTGGTGGCCGCCTCCGAGGCGCTGACCGTCTTCGAGCGGGGCCAGGAGGCGCTGGCGCGGGGGGACTGGGCCGCCTACGGGGAGGCCCAGGCGGAGCTCGAAGAGGTTCTGCGGGGGATGTCGGCGGCGGCCCCGGCACCGCCGCTGGTGGAAGCGACGCCGGAGCCGCCGGCACCGTGAGGCGCTGGGATATCGGCCGGCGCGGGTGGGGCGACAGTCCTCGGGATGAGGGC
>JBBSNJ010000651.1:0-2750 GCA_038232775.1 Thermomicrobiales bacterium | reverse complement strand
GATGCAGACGATGCGCCACGTCCCCTTCACCTTCAAGAAGCGGATCAGCGGCGCCGAGGACGCCCAGAACCAGCGCCACCGGGGGACGCTCGGCTCCCGCCCCCTCCTGACCGCCCACCTCCGCCGCGACCCCGACGTGATCGTCCCCTGGGCGGTGCGGCGGAATCCGGCCGCCCTCGCCGAGTACGAGGCGACGACGCGGGCGATGTGGGACGCTAAGAACGCGCTGCTCGACGATGGCGTGCCGCCGGAGGCCGCCCTCTACTTGCTGCCGAACGCCCACCGCGTCCGCTTCACCGAGAGCGGCACCCTGCTCGACTACTACTGGAAGTGGGTCAAGCGGCTCTGCTATGACGCCCAACGCGAGATCTTTGAGACCGCCTACCAAGAGGTGGCCCAGGTCCGCGCCCAGTTGCCGACGATCGGCGCCTACGTCGACGGCCCGCCCTGCGTCATGCGCTCGCGCGCCGGCACAACGCCGATTTGCCCCGAAGGCGAGCGCTTCTGCGGCATCCCCGTCTGGCGCGGCTACGACTTCGCGACGTTGGAAGAGCGTCGGGTCATCTAGCCCCGTCCCCCGCAGCCTCGGCAGCACGCCGGCGCCTCCCCTCGGCGCCCTGCGGACGTCGACGCCAGCCGGTGGGCCGCCACCAGCGGGAAAGCCGAATCGTTCCGTCTCCCACAGCGGTTTGCGGAAGCGTTGTCGGCGTCCGTCGAGGTCGGGTGCTGCTTGCCGCGCCCGTCGGTTGGAGGCCGACGAGCGACACGCCAGGTCCCTGGTCGTGAGGGGTGACAACCCTTCTGCACGGCACTCTCATACACAATCCGGATGAGCGCTTCGGTTTGCCGGAGAGCGGCCCGTACCCCCGGCCCCTTTCCCCTGCCCCGTGGGCGGGAGACGGGAGAGCTTCCATCGGTCGAAAGCGGGAGGGTTCAACCGGATTCCGTCGGATTCCGTAAGAGTCGGCAGCCGGGCGCGTTCGCTCGCCCTCGGCTTCGGACGAGCGAACCGTCGCCCTCCCCGGACCGACCGCCAGGCGCCACTGCTCGCACCGATCGCCGCCGCGAGCATCCTTCCCATCCGAGCGCCCCCACTGGTGACTTTGCTGCACGCTGAGACGAGCTTCCATACGAGGCATGGTGGGTCTTGCTCCCCGATACCTTTACCGAGTCCGCTTGAACCGTTCCCCTAGAGCACGGCGACTGCGCAGCGCCGCTCTGCCCCGGCGAACCCCCCAACCGGCGGACCGGTGACATCGGCCGTCAATGGTCCTGGCCACCACCGACGTCGCTGGCTACCCTCTCTCGCAGGCGGTGGCCTCGTCGGCCCGGACCCTCATCCAACCGCGATTCCCCCGCCGCGGCGCCGATCCTGGCTGCGAGGTGTTACTGCCGGTTGCCGGAGAGCGGCCCCCCACCCCGACCCCTCTTCTGGGAACGGCGGAGGGAACCCTAAGCAGCCACCGAATGGCGAAGCGGGCCAATCAGATTCCGCATGTTCGCCCCCGACGCAGGAGGTCTCGTCTTGGCGGAGCCCATCATCGAAGCCACCCGTGCTTGGCACACCACCCATCCGGGCGCGGTCGTAGGCGTCTTGAGCCTCCGCGGCGTCGCCAATCCCCCGCACCACCCCGCCGCTGAGCGGGCGGCCGCGGAGTTGGAAGCGGACCTGCGGGCGCGGTACGGCCGGCTCGACCGGGCGGCGCTGAGGGCCGTCCCGCCCCTGCCCGCCTACTCGACCTACTTCAAGCGCTTCGGGGAACGCTACCACGTCGCGCTCCAGATCGAGTCGGTCGCCCTCAAGGGGAAACCGATCCCGCGGGTCGACGGTTTGGTCGCGGCGATGTTCGTCGCTGAGCTGCGACACCTGATCTTGACCGCGGGCCACGACGCGGACGCCGTCTCGCTGCCGCTCCGCCTCAATGTCGGAACCGGCGACGAGCGCTTTTCGGCGGCGGGCGGCAGGGAGACGGCGGTCAAGCGCGGCGATATGTACTGCGCCGATCGCTGCGGGCCCCTCTCGGCCGTCGTCGCCGGGCCCGCCGCCCGCGCCCGGCTCTCCCCCGAAACCCGAAACGCCCTCTTCGTCGCCTACGCCCCGGCCGGCGTCCCGCCCAGTCAGGTCGTGGCGCTCCTCGACGAGATCGAGGGCGCCGGCAGGACGCTCGCCGGGGACTCCGTCGCCGCCGAGCGGCAGCTCCTCGTCGCCGACGGGAAGCTTGCGATGATTGATCCAGCCCCTCCGCTCGCTGGTCTCCCAGCCTAAGCACGCCCTCCGCCCAAACGAGCCTCAGGCTGGGGAGGGCAGATCCCGCTTTCCGTTCCCGCCCCGCGTCGAAGACCGTCCCCCCGAGTGCAGGGTCACTGAAGGGCCAACGGGCGACCGAAGTTGGAGCGCCGGGGAACAGCTTGGGGTCGATCGGAAGCCCGGCACCATCACCGTCACTGCCGGATTCCCAACGCCTCGTGAAGGTCGCCCCACGGTCGCGGCCCAGGTTTCAATTCCAGCGCGGGCCGTTCAGGCGAGCGAGAGCGAGGACGAAGAATGAGCATCAGCCCACCGTACTGCTGCCCTTCCCGCTCTTTGCCAGACTGGCACATCCCTCGCGTCCTCGGCTGGTAGGCAGGTAGGCGCCCTTTCCCCTTCCCTCGGGCGATTATCCGTCTCCCTCTCCGTCGAGCCCCCCGCCCGCCCCCGGGGCGCGGTCTTCGTCCCCCGCGTCCCCAAGCCTCCCCGACCGGGCATGGCG
>JBBSNJ010000650.1:0-2750 GCA_038232775.1 Thermomicrobiales bacterium | reverse complement strand
GGAGCAGCCTCGCCGACGCGATCCGGCAGGCCGCCGCCACCGACCCGCCCGACTACGCTCGGCTGGCGCGGCTGCTGCCGGCCGCCCGCGCCGCGATGGTCGAGGGGGGCGGCGGTCTCGGCCCCGACATCGACTTCCCCCGGCTGGAGCGCGACGTGCTGCGGGCCGCCCACCTCGGCCGCCTGCGGGAGGCGCTGGCAAGCGACGACGACGCCGAGATCGCCGCCGCCGCCAACCCGGACCCCTTCGACGCCCTCGCCCGACTGACCGATCAGCAGCGGGCGCGCGTCGCCCGCGCCCTCCGGGCCCGGTGACGGACGAGGCCGCCCCGGTCGATCGGGCCCGCCGAAAAGCGCGCGGGCAGCGGCGGCCGGCCTCCGGCAGCGAACCAATCCGAGCCGGCCGCCGCATCCCAATCATCGGTACGGCCCTTGCGTCCGGACGGCGACGACGCACGGCAGGAGGAGACGGACGATGACGACAGCAACGGGGATCGGCACCCTCTACGACGCCGACGAGAACGAGCTCGGGGCGGTCGCCTATCGCATCGAGCACGAGGCGGGGCCGGACGAGTCGGCGCTGACCTGGGCGGGCGAGCTGAACCTCGAACCGGAGACTGCCGACGTGCCGCTGGCGCCGGGACGCTACCAGTTGGAGCTGGAGGACGGGACCCGGGGCGAGATCGAGCTGGAGCCGTTCGGCGCTAGCTCCGGCGCCGTCGGCCAAGTGGCGTTCACCGGCGCCGCACCGTTGATCCGGACGACGTAGCGCCGACCCCCCACCGACCGATGGCCCCGCGGGATCATGCGGAATCCGGTTGAACCGTGGCGCTTTGGCAACCGAAGGCTCCCCGCTCCTGCCGCAGCGGAAGAGTGGCTGGGGGTGAGGACCGCTCTTCGGCAACCATAATTGATCACCCGGATTCCGTATCAGGCGCCGCCCCGACCGCCGACGCCCTCGCCCGCCGCGACCGCGACCGCGACCGCGGCCGGACCCTCCCCGGCCGGGGACCGGCGACAGCGATCGCCTCGCTTGGTTGGGGTCCCACTTCTTGGGACCTTTGGGTCTCCCCAGCGCAAGCGGGGATCGGCTACCGTCTCCCCGAATCTGCCCTCGAGCGGGGTGGAGTTGATCGCGCGCCGGGTCGAGCAAAGCCCGGCCGCGGCGAGGCGTGCGCCGAGGGAGGAGCGGTGGTCGAGCGCGAGCGGGCAGACGCGGAGGTCGAGGCGGGCGAGGCCAACGGGACCGAGGTGATCGCCCACCGCGGGGAGAGCGGCGCGAGATCGGACGACGCGCGGTCGGAGTTCGATGCCGGACCGCCGCCGCGCTGGCTGCCGCTGGTGCGGCCCGTCGCCCTCGCGATCGCCATCCTCGGCGCCCTGGGAGCAATCGTCTTGGCCGTCCTCCACGGGCGCGCCAGCGGCGAGCGAAGCGGCGCCCACTGGGACCCGACCACCAACGGCCCCGCGCTGGTCGGGAGCGGCCTGGCGCTGCTGCCGGCGCTCCTGGCCGGGGCAGTCCTCGTCTTTCGCCCGGAGCGGGGGACGTACCCCCGCCTGGCGCTGACGACCGCGACCTGGATCGTGACCCTGCTGGCGGTGCTGGGCGGCCTCTGGGCCGTGATCGCGACCCGCGTTGATCTGACACCGCAGGTCGGAACCCCGGTCTTGAGCAACGCCGAGGTCGACGCCTACTTGGCGGAGGCCCAGTCCACCCTCCCGGCCTTGGCCGCTGCACCGATCCAAATCCCGACCGGCGTCCTGATCCAGTCGGTCGAGTTCTTGAACGCCAACAACGTCCAGGTGACGGGCTTCATCTGGCAGTCGTACGCGCCGAACATGCCGGCCTCGATTGCCCGTGGCTTTGTGCTGCCCGAGGCGGTCCAGGAGGCCTACCAGGGGGTCGAGGCCTACCGCCTCACCCGGGAGGACGGCACCGAGGTGATCGGTTGGTACTTCAGCGCCGTCCTGCGGGAGGCGTTCGACTACCAACGCTATCCGTTCGACCGGCAGGACGTCTGGTTGCGCCTTTGGCACCGCGACTTCGAGCGGGGCGTCATCCTCGTGCCCGATTTCGCGTCCTACGAGACGACCGACCCGTCGGCATTGGCCGGCGTCGATCCAATGTTCGTCTACGGCGCCTGGGATCCCCATTTCTCGGTCTTCAGCTTCGACGTGCCCCACTACCGGACCAACTTCGGCTACAACGGGTCCACCTCGCGGGGCGGGTTCCCCGAACTCTACTTCAGCATCGGCCTGAAACGAGACTTCTGGGGGCCGTTCTTCGACCACGTCACGCTCTTCCTGGCGGTCGCGGTCCTCCTCTTCGGGGTGCTGATGCTGACGACCAACGACTCCGGGCGGCGGGAGCGCTTCGGCGCCCTCAACACCGCCGGCGTCTTCGGCGCCTGCACCGGTCTCCTCTTCACCAGCCTGATCGAGCAGAACCAGATCCGGACCATCGTCGCCGGGCAGCAGGTGGCCTACCTCGAGGTGCTTCCGTTCTTGCTCAACGGGGCGATCGGGCTGGTCGCCTTCAACTCGATCCTGCTCAACTCGGAGCGCCCGGCCCGCTTCGTCACCTACAGGAACAACCTGCTGCCCGACCTGCTCTATTGGCCCGTCCTCCTCCTCGCCATCATCGTCGCGACGCTGATCGCCTTCTTCCTCTGATGTCGAGGGTCGGTTCCGCTGGCCAGTGACCAGCCCTCATCCCCCGCCGCTTGATACGGAATCCGGGTGAATGCTTCC
>JBBSNJ010000649.1:0-2751 GCA_038232775.1 Thermomicrobiales bacterium | reverse complement strand
GACCAGCAGCAGCCGCGGACCGGCCCCGCCCACCTTGGCCAAGAGATTGCCGACACGGGTCCGCCGCACCTCCGGCGAAAAGGCACCCCAGCGCTCGGCCAACCAGTCTTGGACGGCCTCCTCTTGACCGATCGGGCCGGGCAGCTCGGTCAGCGTCTTGATCAGCTCGAAGATCGCGTCGTCGTGGGGCGTCGCTTTCACCGTGCCTCCTCGTCCACCTCGTCAGCCTGGGGGGAGGATACGGAGCGTGGCCGCCGCTGTAAATGGGCCGTCGCGCCGAGGAACAAGGGCGACCAGATTAGCCGGCGACCGTGCCTCGGTCCGAGCTACCGCCGGGCGAAGACGGAAGGGTGGCGCGCCTTCACCGAATCGCACTCTGTGACCGATACTTACCCCGACGGCGGCCTTCCCGGCTGCTCCCTCTTCCGGACTCGACCCCAGGCTCCGGCTGGGGAGAACGGCGCAACCCGGCGGCAACAGCGAGTACTCCGTCAGGCGCCGATCCACTCTGGACGCGACCAGCCGAGCGAGGCAAACGTTGAAGGAGGTTTCGATTGCGCGGCTTCCTCTGGTCGGCGGCGATCGCCGGCCTGCTCCTCTCTCGCATCATGGCCCCGGCATCGGGCACCAAAGCCGAACCGACCCGCTGGCGACCGGAGGTCGTCACCTCCTGGCAGATCCAGATCAACGGCAACCCGGACATTTCGCGGGCGGCCGATGCCTACGACGTCGATCTGGTCGAAACCCCGCCCGCCAAGATCGCGTCGCTCAAAGAGCGCGGCACGGCGGTCATCTGCTACTTCAGCGCCGGCTCCTACGAGAAGTGGCGGCCCGACGCGGGCGATCTTCCGAAGGAGGTCCGCGGTCGGGCGCTCGATGGCTGGCCGGGGGAGCGGTGGCTCGACATCCGGCACTCGGCTGTCCGAACCGTGATGGAGGCCCGCCTCGATTTCGCGGTCGAGAAGGGGTGCGACGCGGTCGATCCCGACAACGTCGACGGCTACCTCAACCGGTCGGGCTTCCCGCTCAGCGGCGGCGACCAGATCGCCTACAACCAGTTCCTGGCGTCCGCCGCGCACGAACGAGGTCTCGCCGTCGGCCTCAAGAACGACGTCGAGTAGACCGGGAAGTTGGTCGACGCCTTCGACTTCACCGTCAACGAACAATGCTTCCAGTACCGGGAGTGCGAGGCGGTTGAGCGCTTCATCAAGCAAGGGAAGCCGGTCTTTCAGATCGAGTACGCCAAAGCCGGCAAGAAGGCGAAGGCCAAGGCCCGCAAGATCTGTCCGCAAGGCAACCAGCTCGACTTTCAGACGCAGATCAAGCAGTTGAACCTGGGGGCCGCCGTGATCGATTGCCAGAACCGCGGGGGCGCTTGAACCGCCAGCCCGACGTTGCGCCAAGCGTGAGGCACGAGGCTTAGGCGGGCTTCGGATGATCCTTGCCGGTTTGCCGGAACGAGGCCCTCATCCTGGATCCCTCGCGCATGGACGAGGGAGGGATCGGAGCGAGGGCCGCTTCGGAGAAATGGAAGTAGTCACCCGGACCTCGAATCGGCTCTTGGTTTAGGAGACTCGGGCTCCCGCCGCCGCTGCTCTGGCTTCGCTAACCTCCGACTTTCCCAGGCGGCAGCGGCTCGTTATCGACGGCCGGGATCGCGTCCGGCGTGAGGCGGACGTCGATCGCCCGTAGGTGCTCATCCGGTTCGTCTCCGGCCCCCTCGTGCGCCTCGAACAGCACCGCGACTCCCGGTCCCATCTCCCCCCACTCGGCGCCGTTGAGCGCGCTTCGGTGGAAGAAGTACTCCGCCCCGTTCGGGCCAATGATGAATCCGAAGCCGTCGTCAGGGACGACCCGGTCGACAACGCCTTGCATCGATCCTCCTGCATCTTGATGACATAACGTGACGTTCTGATCGACCACTTCTGATAGCCGGGCGAGCGGCCCTCGTCCACGCCTCCTCTTCAGTCCGGGGGAGAAGGGAAGCTCCCCGCGATCCGTTGTCGGGTCGGAGAGCTAGCCTCCGTGGACGGAAAGTCGGGATCGAGGCGGAGCCGAGGAGCCGAGGAGCCGAGAGCCGCCGATCAGCTCCGCTCGGCCGTCCCGTCCTCGGCGGTGTCGAGGTGGACGCGATCGCCGGTCGGGAAAACCGCCGCCTCCTGGTCCTGATCGACGCCGGCCGGCGGCTCGTTCCAGCCTTGGCGCTCGAGCTCGCCGCTGGCGACGGAAAGGGTCAAGCGCGCCGCTTCCGACCGGACTGCCTCGTGCGGCACATAGAAGTTGTCGGGGAAGATCAACCCGCGCTCGATCACCAGGTAGGCGGGATGGACCGCGGCAACTTCTCCGACCTTTTCGCCGTCGCTGGCGAAGACCTCGGTCCCGACCTTGGGTCCGGCGTTCGACTGCTGATCCATGCTGGCTGCTCCCCTCGCCGCCGGGGCGGCGGACACTCGACCGAGCGCGACCCGTCTCCGTCGGCCCTCAACGCGGCGCACACCTCGTGCCAGGTCGGGCGAGAAGGAGACATAATCGCAGGTACAATTGGGCGAGAGGAGATCTGCGCCTCGGGGCCAGGCCTTTCTCGTCCT
Organism: Thermomicrobiales bacterium; assembly: GCA_038232775.1. Taxonomy (GTDB): domain Bacteria; phylum Chloroflexota; class Chloroflexia; order Thermomicrobiales; family UBA6265; genus JBBSNJ01. Next base: position 163 of record JBBSNJ010000649.1, on the reverse strand, counting down.
CAGACGAAGGCTGCGATGTCGGCAGGCGCCCGGACCGCTCGTGGACGGATCCCCGGTCCGTGGCGCCGGACTCGGCCGAACCAACAGGGCCGGCATGGCAGGCTCGCGGGCAACGCGGGCAACCAACCCGGCACTGCCAGGGAGCCTCCCGCTTGATCGCTTG
>JBBSNJ010000648.1:0-2751 GCA_038232775.1 Thermomicrobiales bacterium | reverse complement strand
CGGCCGGGAGCGCCGCCGCCACCTTCTCATCCAGCGCCCGCGGGGGGAAGAGGGTGGTGACGATCGTCACGTTCGGTTGGAGCTCGCTGTACCGCGATTTGACCTCGTTCAAGAACGCATCGAGTTCCGGGAACGCGGTCCAGATGGTGAGCTCGATCTGCTCTTGCGTCCTGGCCCGGGCGATCCGGGAACCGCTGCCCGCCAGCGCCGACACTGCACCACCGACCAAGCCGGCACCGCCGCGGCCCGCCAGCCAACCCGAACCCGCCAGCGCACCGGTGCGCTTCATCAAATCCCGCCGGGTCTGGCGCGCCGGCGGCTGCTGGAGCTGAGTGTCCACGGGCGACCCCCTCTGTTAAAGCGCTCGCTGGCGCCACCATTGCCGCCAATGAAGGATTGGGCTCGGTGTCGGACAAGACAGCGCCCGGCACGACGGCGCGCGGCCTCGTTGCTTCGCCTTCCGCCCGGAGTTCCGACCTGACCGGGAGCCCGATCGATGTCGAGGGCAAGGCGCGGAGCGATGCTTCGCCCGGGGAGCGTTCGCACGAGAGAAACGCGGTCGACGGCTGAGTGTTCCACCCTACACCCAAGCTCGTTAACTGTCAACAATCCGCGATGCCGATAGAATGGGCGTTCGTGGTCGCCAGCTCAACCGTCCGCCGTGGTCCGGGAAAGCGCGTCCCGAGCGCGCCCCCGGTCACCCCTTCCCCGCCATGAGGGAGGGGGATCGGGGTGGGGCCACCAACCGGGAGGAGGACCCTCGGCGTGAAACCCGCGGTGCTGCCCGAGCTGGCACCCTCGTCGCTGCGGCACCGCGTCACCGACGTGCTGCGCAGCGCCATCGTCGGCGGCCGCCTTCGGCCCGGCGATCGCATCGTCGAGGAGGATGTCTCGTCACAACTCAAGGTCAGCCGCGGCCCCGTCCGCGAGGCGCTCCGGCAGCTCGAGCAGGAAGGGCTCGTCGTCTCCTACCCCTACCGCGGCACCGAGGTCCTCGGCGTCTCCCAGGAGGAGGTCGAGGACATCCTCGTCCCGATCCGGCTCACCCTCGAGCGCTTCGCCTTCCGTCACGCCTTGCCCCTCCTGACCGCCGCCGACCTCGACGCCCTGGCGTCGCTCGTCGCCTCGATGCACAGCGCGGCGGCGATCGGCGATCTGGATCGGCTAGCAGAGCAGGACGTCAGATTCCACGATCTGGTGATCGCCCGCTCCCGGCAACCGCACTGTCAACAGATCTGGCGGACGATCGAGCCACGCGTCCGGGCGCACTTCCGGCGCGATGCCCCCGCCCACAGCTCCCCGTTCGAGTTGCCCGACGAGCACCAACAGTTACTCGACGCCCTCCGCGGTCGGGACGAAGCGACCGTCCTCGCAACCCTCGAGGGGCACATCCGGACCTACTCGAGCGTCGATCCGGCCGCGCCCCGCGACGACCGCGGTGGGCCTCGGCGAGGACAAGCAAAACCGTGAAGTTGCCTGTCCCAAACCCCGACCCGCCGGCCTTCACCCCCCCACCGCCGGCGTCCGGTACCGCACCCGCCCCCCGACCGTGATCTCGACCTCCACCAGGTACCGCCGCACCACCGCCAGGTCGGGCTCCAGACCGAGCCCCGGCCCTTCCGGCACCCGGATCAACCCATCGCCGCCGGGCACGATCGTCGCCGTCGTCAGCTCGGCCGCCAGCGCCTTCGGCTCGACCGGACACTCGCACAGCCGCGACTCCGGGTCGCCGGCGTAGGGCTGGAGCGACGCGCTCAGCGCCAGCGACGAGGTGAAGGTGTGGTTGACGTAGCGCACCCCGCGCCGCCGCGCGTAGTCCGCCACCCGCTTCGCCGGCCCGATCCCCCCGATCCGCCCGGCGTCGATCTGGACGAAGCCGAGCCCGGCCTGGTCGATCATCTGCTCCGCCATCTCCGGATTGTGGCTCCCCTCCCCCCCGGCCCGCGCCACCCCGCCGCGCTCGGCCGCCAGCGCCCGGTAGGCCCCGTGCGCCCCGGTCACGAACGGCTCCTCCAGCCAGACCACCCCGCACTCCCGCAGCGCCGGCAGCCGGAGCCGCGCCGCCGCCACGTCCTCCCCCCAGACCGTCCCGGCGTCGACCAGCAGCGTCCCCTCCGGGCCGAGCCCCTCCCGCGCGGCGTGGACCTGGGCGGCGTCCTCCCCGACGCTCCCCCGCCCGTACGGCCCCCACCCGAACTTGGCCGCCGCGTACCCTTGGGCCCGCACCCGCGCCGCCTTCGCCCGCGTCTCCTCCGCCGTCTCCCCGAACAAAGCCGACGCGTACGGCAGCTTCGGTTGGGCGGCCTCGACCCCGAGCAGCCGCCAGACCGGCTCCCCGAACTGCTTCCCCAGCAGGTCCCAGAGCGCGATCTCGATCCCGGAGAAGGTATGGGCGGCCTGGAGCAGATCGAGGCTGTTCTCCCGCACCAGGGCGGCGATCCGGCCGATGTCCGCCACCCCGTCCAGCCGCTGCCCGAGCACCGAATCGCGCACCGGCTTGCAGGCGCCGTGCGACATCGGGCAGACGAAGCTGGCGATCGAGGTCAACGGCGACGCCTCGCACTCCCCCCACCCGACCTCCCCGCCCGCCGCCACCCGCACCAGCAGCAGGTCCTGGCTGCCGTCGCCGATGTCCAGCACCTCCGGCATCGCGCAGTAGTAGAGGTCGACCGCCTCGATCTTCACCCCTCACCCCCCACCTGATCGCACCCCGCCCACCCTCCCATCCCGCCCCGGAACGGTAAGCCGGGG
>JBBSNJ010000647.1:0-2752 GCA_038232775.1 Thermomicrobiales bacterium | reverse complement strand
TGGCCCGGGAGGGACGATGGCCGCCGCCCTCGCCCGTGCGCTCGTCCCCAGGCCGTGGTCATGGGACCTCCCCGTTCGGGCGTCGCCCGTCGTACTCTTGCGCTCTGCCGCGGAGCGGGCACGGAAGGTGCCTAACTCCCTGGATTGGGAGGTCTCGGTCGGTCGTCATCCTCCAGAGAGGGAGGTTCCTCGTGATTAGCCTACCCCGAGCGCGTGGGCTGGTGCTGGCGGCGCTCGGCGCGCTCCTGTTTCTCGCCGGCTGCGGCGGCGGTGGCATCGTCGGCCAGGTCGAACCCGACCCGACCCTGACGCCGCTGCCAGTCCCGACCCTTGTCCCGACCGCGACGGCGGTGGCGCCGCTCGCCAGCCAAGGGAATCCGGGGGGCCAGGCGACCGGAGGAGGAAGCGCCGCGACCGGGGGCGGGAGCCAACCCGCCACCCCGGCGCCAGGCTCGGTCGCCGCCGCGCCGCCGGTGATGAGCGCGGTCGACGTCGTCCAGCAGGTATCCCCCGCCGTGGTCACCGTGGTCAACGGGGGAGTCGGCGGCGGCTTCGGCGGCGGCCTGCCGCAGGGGGGCGGGCGCGGCACCGGGTTCATCATCGACGACCAGGGGCACATCGTCACCAACGAGCACGTCGTCAGCGGCGGCGAGCAGTTCGAGGTGATCTTCGCCAACGGCGAGAAGCGCTCTGCCTCGCTCGTCGGCGCCGACCGGCAGAGCGACCTCGCCGTGGTCGAGGTCGAGGGCGATCTGCCGGCGACCGTCCCCTTCGGCGACTCCGACGCGCTGCGCGTCGGCCAGCCGGTGCTGGCGATCGGTTCACCCCTCGGCGAGTTCACCAACACCGTCACCGACGGCATCATCAGCTCGCTCGAGCGCGACCTCGACCGCAACCTCGCCCCCCAGCAGGGCCAGGGCGAAGCCGCCTACAGCAATCTGATCCAGCACAACGCCGCGATCAATCCCGGCAACTCGGGCGGACCCCTGTTCGACCTCGCGGGGCGGGTGATCGGGGTCAACACGCTCGGTCTCCAGCAAGCGCAGGGTCTCTTCTTCGCGATCCCGTCCAGCACGGTCGCCAGGATCGCGAGTCAACTGATCGAGACCGGCCGTGTCGCCTATCCGCTCCTGGGGATCAACTTGTTGGTGATCACGCCGCAGATCGCCAGCGAGTTCGACCTGCCCGTCGACTACGGTGTCTACGTCGACGATGTTCCGCAAGGTGGGCCGGCCGCCACCGCCGGCGTCCAGCCCGGCGATTTCGTGGTCGGGATCGGCGGCGAGCGGATCGACGCCGATAGCTCGTTCAACGAGCTGCTCTTCGAGCACCGTCCAGGGGAGACGGTCCCGGTGACGCTGCTCCGGGGGAACCGGGAGGTCCAGGTCGACGTCACTCTCGGCGAGCGTCGCTCGCGGTGACGGCCTCCGCCGCGGCAGCGAGGCGTCTTGGCGGTGGTGGAGGCAGGATTGTTGGCAAGGGGACATGCACGGCGGACCAACGTCTCGTCCGCTTCCCGGAAGGATGCCCTCACCCCCGGCCCCCTTCCCCCGGACCCGTGCGCGGGCGAGGGGAGACGGTCCTGCTTGAGGGAGCGGAAAGATTCAACCGGGTTCGGTCGTGCCGCCCCCGGAGGATGGGAGACAAGTCCTCGGTGATCGGTCGAAGGTGGGAGAGGAGGACCGCGTTTCTTTTCAGTCCAACGTTCCGACCGATGCGTTCTCGGGGGAAAGCGAAACCGGCCGAACCGTCCCGTTGCCAGAAGCGGGGCAAGCTCCCCTCCACGCCGCGGCGGGCGAGGGGTCGGGGGTGGGGGCCGCTCTCCGGCAACCCGAAGCGGTGACCTGGGTTCCAGCGGGGTGCAGGGCGGGCGGATGATTCCTTGAGAACCAGCACCGGCCGTTGTTCCCAGCTTGGAGAAAAATCAGACGCGTGCGGACGGCCTAGGTTCGACCCCGGGCTCGATCGGTGGGGTCAACCGACCCTAATCCCCGGAGGCGGTCCACCGTTCCCCGGCTCGATCCGGGGGGACCGGTGGGACCGGGGACCGGGGCGCCACGGCAGCTCCGCGCTGTTCGAGCCAGGCCGCAGCCTCCTGCTCGATCGATCGCCAATCGGCCGGGACCGGATTCGTGCCGTTCGTGGCCGGACCGTGCACCAGCACGTCCTCGCCGACCGCCGGACGCGGGCCGGCGGTCCCGCGCCCCGCCCGCGCCGCAAACGACGGACGCGCCCGCCCCGGTGGCGGCAATGATCCTCCGGGCGTCGCCCGCTGGCGGTCGGAGCCGCTGCGGCCGCTCGCCCAGAGGGCCGCGACGTCGGCCGGGATCGGGTTGACTCCGTTGGTTCCCGCGGGATGTCCAGTGGACGGTGGCTGATCGGGAACGAGGGGTGCCGCTGCCGGTGCGCCCCACTCCGGCCACGATCCGGGCGCGGCCTGGGGCGCGGCAGATGGGGCGCCGGCCGGTGCCGGCGACGAGTGCCCGGCGACGAGCGCCGCGACCCGTCCGCGAGCGCGGCGCCAGCGGTCGCCCACCGGACCGTGGAAGCTGGCGGCATCGCCCTGTTGTCCGTGTTCCGCCGGCGACCGGCCACTGGATCCGGTGGCCAGTCGCCGCGAGGAATCCGCCTCGGCGGGAGAACCGGGCACGGACAAGGACCGTTGCTGGTCGGCCGCGACCCGCGGCAGCCGCCGCAGCGTCTCGACCGCGGCAGTTGTGAAGCGATCGCCGACCGCGCGCACCGCCGCCGC
>JBBSNJ010000646.1:0-2753 GCA_038232775.1 Thermomicrobiales bacterium | reverse complement strand
TCGCCCGCGGCGGCAGGCGCGTACCCCGGCCTCGCCATCCCCACTCCTCCCGTCGGCTTCCCCGCGACCGCCACCCAGACTCCATCATCGCATCGCGGCCACTGCGTCGGCGCGCGGCCCGCGGCGGTGGGACCACGGCGTTCTCCCGCGGAAACCGCCGGCTGCCCGGCCCCGCCGCCCGCCAGGGGGCGGAGACTCGCCCCTCCGCCGCCGACCCGGGGCAAACCGACCCCGTCCTGGGCGGCCCGCTCACTGCGATCCGCCGACCCGGACGCTCGCGGCTCGATCTCGACCACGGTCAACTCCCTGGCAGTGGAGCGTTGCCCGCGGAACGGTTCTGTGCCTCCGAGGCACGATCGAGCCGCCAGGGAGGTCCATTGGTGCCGGCCCCGGAACCGATGCCCCCCTATCGTTGTTCGAGAGATTGACCGGGTGGGGACGGGGACCCGGCGACAACGCTCCCACCTGGGGCGGACCCTCGATGTCCGTCCAACGCCACATGCCCAAGGAGAGCGCTCGTGTCTTGGTCCCGCCAACCTCAATCTCTCGCGAAGCCGTCGACGCGGCGCGCCGTCCTCCGGGCCGGCGCCGGGCTGCTGGCGCTCGGCGCCGGCGGCGTGCTGCGGCCGGGCGCCGCCGGCGCCCAGGAGTGGGTCGATCCCGGACCTGGCCGCTGGCAACTGGGCGACAAAGAGGTCGTCGTCTCGCTCTGGCAGCAGCGGCTCTGGGCCTACGAGGGGGACGTCGCGGTCCTCTCGCCCTGGGTCAGCACCGGTGCCGGCGAGACGGTGACGCCGGTCGGCCAGTTCCAGATCCTGGTCAAGTACTGGTCGGAGACGATGGCGGGAACGATCAACGGCGCAGAGTACTATGTGCCGGATGTCCCCCACGTCATGTACTTCACCGACCAGGGCCACGCCCTCCACGGCACCTACTGGCACTCGAACTTCGGCGCCCCGATGAGCCACGGCTGCGTCAATCTGCCGATGGACGTCGCGGAGTGGATGTACAGTTGGGCGCCGGAGGGGACCGCGGTGACGGTCATTCCCTAGCCCCCTCGGCGGCGATCTCGGCTCCGGCTCCCGAGCGCTTTTTCTTCTCTCCTGCACTGGAGGAGGGAATAAAGGTGTGCACACGCGGCCACGACGATCGGTTCGACATCCTCAGGAACGGGGCTTAGACGAACTCCGGTTGAACTGTTCTGCTCTCGGCTGCCGGCCACGCTCCCCTCTCCCGCGCACGGGAGAGGGGCCCCGGGTGAGGGCATCTGTCCGGGTAGCCGAAGCCCTTAGCCGAGTCTTGGGTCACCCCCGATTTCCTCTCCCAAGTGGGGAGAAAAGAGGGTAGGTCGCTTCCGAACAGCCATAGCAGTACGGTTCAATCCCTCTCCGTAAGGGCAATCCGGACTCCGGATTCATGCGAAAGCCGGAGAAGCGCTTCCGGTTCGCCGGCAGCGGAAGCGTTCGCCCGGGCGCTACGTCAGGCCCGGGTGTAGTCCTCGGTCCGTTCGTAGGCGGCGACCAACATTCCGTAGTAGGTCGGGGCCTCGTACGAAAGCAGCTCGTGGCGCATCGGCACCTCGGCCAGGACGCCGGCCAGCATCAGCGTCTGCCAGAGGCCGTCGATCGCTGCGTTGTCGACCATCTCCGGGTCGAGAGCAATCAAGCGGCCGGGGTCGCCGGCCTCGACGGCGGCGACGACCTGGGCATCGACCTCGGCCGCGGCGGGGTGGAAGCCGTAGGGACCGTCATCGCGGTGGGTGTGGGCCCAATCGCAGGAGGCGACGAAGGCAAACCGGCGCTCGTCCCCGGCGGCGGCGCGGGCAACGGCGCGGCCGAAGTCGACCATCGTCTGCCTCGGCAGCGAGCGGGAGGGGGTGATGATCACGGCCGGCGGCCCGATGTCCTCCGCCGGCGGGTCGGCCAGGACGTTGCCCTTACCGGGGAGGTGCCGACCGTGCCCGAGGAACCAGAGCGGGGTGATGATCCCCCAGTCGAGCGGCAGCACGCTCTGCGACCGCCGGTTGCCGGCAAACCCGGCCAGCGCGATCGGGACTCCGGCCGCCCGCGCCTCGGCCGCGACCCGGTCGGTCGCCTCGCCGTCGACCGGGACGTTCATCTCGACGAAGCGGTCCTGCCAGTGGAGCGTGCCGGCGGCACGGACGACGTCGGCCAGGCAGATCGCGCCCTCGACCCGGACGCCGTGGGGGCCGGCGATCACGATCACGTCCGGCCGGGTGGCGGCGGCGCGGCGGCCGAGGTCGTGCATCGCGGCGCGGGTGGCGAGCCCCCCCTCGGCGTCCTCGCTCAGGTCGGGGATGATCGGGAAACCGTGGGGGGCGATGGCGGCGAAGACGAGGGGCATCGGGGCGGCTCCTTGCTGATGGCCGGTGGGGTCGTCGCGGGAAGCGGTCGTGCGTCCAGGAGGCTGGATGGTACCCGAGCGGCGGAGGCTGCGCCGCGACGGTCGGCGGCCGTCGCGGACTGATGCAAATTTCGGGTGACTCGGGGTGTCCGCGGCGCCGGCCCTCACCCCCCACCGCCTCTCCCGCTGCGGCAGGAGAGGGGGAGACGAAGCCCGAGTGTTCAGCCGAATCTGGTATGAGGCGGGCGCCGCGATCGGGAGCGTTCGTCAATGTCCCTCTCGATGGCGTGGCCATGGACGATCGAGAGCCTTTTCGTACTCGGGTTGAGCGCGCGATCGCGGTGGTCGCGCTGTCCGCTCGGGGATGATGAAGGTAGGTGGGGGAGATC
>JBBSNJ010000645.1:0-2755 GCA_038232775.1 Thermomicrobiales bacterium | reverse complement strand
CGCCGCCGCCGCCGGCTCGCCGGCGACCCGTCGGTAGAGGGCGAGCAGGTCGTCGTAGACGCGCTCCCAGGTCAGCCCCGCGGCGAAGGCGCGGGCGGCGGCGCCCATCCGCGCCCGCCGCTCCGGGTCATCGACCAGCTCCTCGATCCGGGCGAAGAAAGCCGCTCCGTCCCCCGCCTCCGCCACCAGGCCGCTCTCGCCGGGGACCAAGCACTCCCGCGGGCCGCCGGCGCCGAAGACGACCGCCGGCAGCCCCGCCGCCTGCGCCTCGGCCACCGCCCGCCCCAGGGTGTCGGTCAGACTCGGGAAGGCGAAGAGGTCGCAGGCGGCGTAGGTCGCCGCCAGCGCCTCCCCCCGCAGGAAGCCGGTGAAGGTCGCCGTGGGGCCGAGCCGCGCCTCCAGCTCGGCCCGGTAGGGGCCGTCCCCGGCCACCACCAGGTGGACGTCGCCCCGCCGCGCCCGCAGCGCCAGGTAGCCTTCCGCCAACCCCTCCAGCCCCTTCTCCCGGCTGACCCGCCCGGCGTAGAGCAGCAGCGTCTTCCCTGCGCCCGCCCCCGCCCCCAGCTCCGCCCGCCGCCGGGCGCTCCGGCGGGCGGGGTCGAAGAGCGCGGTGTCGACCCCGTTGGTGAAGACGGCGAAGCGCTCCGGGTCGACCCCGTAGCCCCGCTCCCGCAGGGCGACGGCGGTCGCCGCCGACGGCACCGCGACGACGGCGCACCGCTCGTAGAACTCCCGCACCGCCAGCTCGACCAGGTCGCCGACCATCGCGTCGCCGGAGAGGGCGCGGGCGTAGGTGCCGAACTCGGTGTGGTAAGCACCGACCACCGGCAGCCCGAGGACCGCCCCCGCGATCAGCGCCTCGACCCCGAGCGGCCCCGGCGTCGCCACGTGGAGCACGTCGTAGCGGGCGGCGGCGATGTGGTCGAGCAGGTCGAGCAGGGAGGGCACCGGCAGCGCCTTGCCCCCGTAGAGGGGGAGCGGCAGGGTCGCGATCGGGCGCAGCGTCACCGGCCCCGCCCCCTCCTCCGGCGGTGCGGCGGCCCCGCCCGCCACCCCGTCGACGGTCGCCCCCGCCGCGCCGCAGGTGACGAGGCGCAGGCGGCCCGCCTCGGTCCCGGCCACCCCCACCGGGCCGGCCCGCCGCGCCGCGACCCGCCCCACGTTCGCGTACATCGTCGCCACGCCGTGGATCGACCCCAGGTCGTCGACGAAGACCCCCACCCGCGGCGGCCGCCCCCGCGCCGGGAAGAGCGCGCGCCGCAGCGCCCTCGCCTTCTGCGCCTCCCGCCCGAAGTAGCCGTGGACGCCGACGTAAGGGGCGATCAGGAGGTGGCCGTCGACGAAGCGGCCGAGCGAGCCGAGCAGGTCCAGCACCGGGAATCCCCCCGCCGCTGCCTCCCCGCCGGCCCCCCGCAGCGCGTCGGCGACCCGCCCCTCGTAGCGGGCGACCAGCGCCCGCCGGATCTAGGGTCCGCTCATCCGGGCCGCGAACGGCAGGTACTCCAGCAGCTTCTGCGGCGGCGGCGCCTCCGCCCCGAGCGGGCGGCCGCTGCCGGGGAGGAATCGGCCGAGCGGCGAGCGGCGGGCCAGCTCCCGCGACAGGTTGGCGACCGCCCCCTGGGCCGCCGCCGCTCCCTCACGGCCGCCGTCGCCGTAGGCGATGCCGGCGATCTTGAAGCCGGTGTGGGCCATCTTCTCGGGCGAGCCGTCCTCGCCGGCCGGCCGCACCGCGCCCAACCGCATCGCCTCCAGCAAGTCGGCCACGCTCCCGACCCGCGGCAGCACGGTGTGGGTCGCGCCGGGGTAGATGCCGCCGTGGTCGTCCGACCCGCCGACGCCGGCGATCCGGCGGTGGGCCGGCACCGGCAGCCCGTGCTTGGCCGCGATCTGGCGGAGCGAGACGGCATCGACGCTGGCCGCCGCCTCCACCGTCAGCCGGTTCTGCTCGGCCGGGCGCGAACCGTTGACGAACTCCCAAAGCCCGAACAGCGCCAGCCGCCGCTCGACCTTCTCCCGATCGAGCTCGACCCCCTCCCCGGTCGCGAACATCGGGTGGGCCAGGACGTGGACCAACCCCGCCTCGCGCAGGAAGGCGACCAGGGCGTGGATGTCCCTCCGCCGCGCTTGCAGTTCCCCGTGGGCGGCGGCGTCGACCCCGTAGACGAGGACGTCGACGGTGGTCCCGTCCTCCGGGAAGCGGGCGTTGACCTCCTCCCCGACCAGGAAATCGGCCCGCCCGGAGAGGGTCAGGGCGCCGGCGATCGTCTCGTGGTCGGTCAGGGTCACGAACTCCATCCCGGCCGCCTTCGCCAGCCGGTAGGCCTCGCCCGGCGCGGTGTACGACTCCCGCGTCTCGAAACCGAGGCCGAGCCCCTTCACCCACCAGTTGGTCGTCGCCCCGGAGGCGTGCGAATGGAGGTGGAGGTCGATCCGGGAGACGCGCTCGCCGCCGGCGGCGAGTGCGTCTCCCCCGTCGAGCGCCCACTCCATCGATCCGTCCGGCCCCCGCTCGGCCACCGCGACTGCCGCCGCATCCGCCACCCCCATCCCGCGTCCTCCCCGTCGTCCGCCTCGTCCGCCGCCGCCGCGCGGACCCGGTCTGGGGGCGGTCCCCCTCGAAATCACGCCACGATCACTCGCGCCCGGCACGGCCGCCGACCGAAGGTACGCCAAGCGGCGGGCGGGCGGGCGGTGGCCGCGCGCCCGCCCCCGGCACCGAATCGCGGGGGAGAAAACAGGGGGCGCTTCAGAGTGT
>JBBSNJ010000644.1:0-2756 GCA_038232775.1 Thermomicrobiales bacterium | reverse complement strand
TGCGGGTGGCGAGCCTCGATCCGGCCGCCGCCGCCAGCCCCGCCGCGGAGGATGGCGAGGAGGGCGAAACGCCGGTCGAGGGCCTCGCCGGCTCGCTCCAAGCTCAGGTGATCTATGGCGCCGAGACGATGGATCTCGAGCTCGAGCCGACCTTCGGCGAGCCGGGCGCTTACGAGTCGGTCTTCTTCCCGATGGCCGAAGGGGGCTACCAGTTCCGCGTCTATGGCGAGATCGAGGGGAACGCGATCGACGAAACGTTCGAGTCCGGCCCGGAGACCTTCTCCGAGGTGGAGCCGGTCGAGCCGCTCCAGTTCCCGAAGGGCGAGGCCCGCGGCGCTGAGACGATCGCGGCCGCCAGCATCGGTGGCGGCGGGATCGACGGTGGCAGCTTCGGCGGCCCCGGCGGTGGGCTGCTGGCCGGGGCGACCGGACTCGCCGGCGCCGCCTTTTGGCTGAGCCGGCGCCGTGGCGTGACGCCGACGATCGTCCACGCCTAGGCGGTGCCGGTCGGAGCCGAGGGGTGCCCCAGCGGCGCCTCTCGGCTCCGCCACGGACGATCGTCGTGCCCCTGCTCGGGGTGGCATGCCTGCGTCGCCGCCACTGGAAGATAGCTTTTCCCGGCGGTCGGGGGAGCGCGGCTCGCGCCGCGCTCGGCCCTGGTTAACGTGAATCGACGGACCCTGATGCCAATGCTCCATGCCCCCAGCGGCCTATCCTCACGGAAACGGAACCGCGCCGACGCGGGGCGGGGTGCCGTCTGGCTTGGGCGCGGCCTCATCCCGCTCCTCCTCGCCGTCGTCCTCGCCTTCGTCCTCGGCGCCGCGCCGCGGCCGGCGGCGGCTCACGCCTTTCTCGACGAGAGCGACCCGGCGGTCAACGCCATCCTCCCGTCCGCGCCCGCGACCGCGACCCTCCGCTTCACCGAGCCGCTGGAGCGCTCGTACAGCCAGGCCGAGCTCTACGACGAGACCGGGGAGCCGGTCCCGGGCGCGACCAGCCGCTTCGGCGACGGAGACGATTTCGTCCTCCTCCTCGATCTGCCGGCGGCCCTCCCGAACGGCACCTATTCCGTCCTCTGGCGGACCCTCTCCACCGCCGACGGCCACACCGCCCAGGGGTACGTCCCCTTCACCGTCGGCACCGCCGCCGACGTCGCGGCCGTGGTCGCCCCCGCCCTGACGGCCACCGACACCGGACCTCCCCTCTGGCTGCAAGCGATCGGCCGCTGGCTCTCCCTGGTCGGGATCGCGATCACGATCGCCGTCTGGCCCGTTTGGCTGTGGGTCCTGCGACCGTCCATCTCCCCCGCCTGGCAACTCGGCCCGGCCCTGACCCGCCGAGTCCGCGCCGTCGCCGTCGGCGGCGTCGTCCTCGCCTTCGCCGGCAGCCTGCTGGCGCTGCTCGTCCAGGCGTTCGGGGTAGGAGGCGGCAGTTCCTTCGCCCCCGTTCGCTCGGTCCTGACCGAGACCCGGTTCGGCGAACTCTGGCTGCTCCGGATCGGCCTGATCCTCGTCCAAGCCGCCGCCCTGCTGGCGGTCGGCTGGTGGTGGCCGCGCCGCCGCCCGGCGGCCGCGGTCCTCGCGCTCGTCCTCGGCGCCCTGATCCCGCTCCCCTTCAGTTTGATCTCCCACGCCGCCGCCCAGCCCGCCGGCCGGGCGACGGCGATCGCCGGCGACGTGCTGCATCTCTTGGCGGCCGCCGTCTGGGGCGGCGGTCTGCTCGTCCTGGTCGCCGCCTTGGTCCCGACCGTGCCCGACCTGACCCCGGCCGGTCGGAGAGTCGTGCTCTCGCGCGCGGTCCCGCGCTTCTCGCTGCTCGCCCTCGTCTGCTGGGCGACGATGGCGCTGACCGGGGCCTACGCCGGCTGGCTCCAGGTCGGCAACCTGACCGCCCTGCGGCAGACGGACTACGGCCAGTCGCTGATCCTCAAACTGGCGCTGACGGTCCCCTTGCTGGCGCTGGCCGCCTTCAACCTGCTCGTCGTCACCCGCCGCCTCCGCCGCGCCGCCGACCTCGGGGCCGATCTCTGGAGCCGGCGCTTCCTGTTCGCGATCGGGGCCGAGGCGATCCTCGTCCTCGGCGTCTTCCTCGTCGTCGGCCGGCTGACCGCCCAGGCGCCGGCGCGCGTAGCGCTGGCCCAGGAGGCAGGCCGGGGGGTCGCGATCGCCCTCGCCGCGGACGGCCAAATCGGCACCCTGGCGGTCACCCCCGGCGGCGTCGGTCCCAACCGCTACCGACTCGAGCTCGGCAGCGGCCACAACCACTCCTCGGTCGGGGGCGCTCCCCCGGTCGAGGCCCTGCTGCGGGTGGAGTTGGCCTCGGGTGAGGCCGAAACCGGGCAGAAGGAGATCGAGCTGACCGAGGTCGCCCCCTCCGTCTTCGAGGCGCAGGGGAGCGAACTGAGCATCGCCGGCGACTGGGAGATCGAGGCGATCGTCCGCCAGCAGGGACAAGCCGACTGGCGGGCGAGCGTGACCGAGCCGATCGTTCAGGGCGCTCCCCCGGTCGACCTCCCCGGCCCGCCGCCGCGGTTCGGCGAGAACGGAGTCGTCGGCCTGCTGCTGCTGGTCGCCGGGTTCGCCGGCGTCGTCTTCGCCCTCCAGGCGGGCGGGGGGCGCCCGACCTTCCGCAGGGAGAGCGCCGGCCTCGCCGCCGCCGCGCTGGCCCTCGGTGTCCTCCTCCTCCTCCAAGCCCGGTTGCCGGCGAGCGAGGCGGTCGCCTCCGACCTCGCCGCCGCGCCCGCGCCGGCCGCGGAC
>JBBSNJ010000643.1:0-2758 GCA_038232775.1 Thermomicrobiales bacterium | reverse complement strand
CGCCTCCCGGCCGGGGGCGGGGCGCCAGCGAGCGACCGCGCGGTCCGCGTCCCCCGCCAGGGTTGTCGTCGCGGCGGAGAGGGCGAGGCGGCCGGGGGGGTCGGGGGTTACCCGCGCTCGGCCCGGCCACGGCTCCAAGCCCAGTTCGTGCCGGTCGGCGAGTCCTCAATCGCGATCTCCCGTTCGGCGAGGCCGTCGCGGATGCGATCGGCCAGCGCCCACTGCTTGGCGGCGCGGAGCTCGCCGCGCAGGGCGACGAGCAGGTCGATGAAGGGCGCGGCGTCGCCGTCGCCGGCGGTCTCGCTCCGGCCGAGGTCGAGACCGAGCACCCCGGCCAGCTCGATCAGCGTGGCGCGGGCCGGCTCGATGGCGGCGGCCGGTCGACCTTCAGCCCGAGCACGGTTGATGCCGCGGCCGAGGTCGAACAGGGCGGCGACGGCGGCGGAGGTGTTGAAGTCGTCGTCCATCGCGGCGTGGAACCGGTCATCGGTCTCCCGCCCCAGCGCGGCCAGCTCGTCGCCGGCCGCGCCGCCGTCGCCGTCCCTCGCTCCCGGCGGCGGAGCGCCCGCCGCCGGTGTCGCCTCGGCGGCGGCGCGGAGGCGGTCGAGCCCGCGGTCGGCCGCGAGCAGCCCCTCCTCCGTGTAGGTGACGGGGGCGCGGTAGTGCCCCTGCAGGACCATCAGGCGGAAGGCCGCCCCGAGTCCCCGGTCGAGGACGTCGCCGACCGGCACGAAGTTGCCGAGGGACTTCGACATCTTCTCGCCGCCGAGGCGCATCAGCCCATTGTGGACCCAGAAGCGGGCGAACGGCTCGCGGCCAAGGGAAGATTCGCTCTGGGCGATCTCGTTCTCGTGGTGGGGGAAGATCAGGTCGGCGCCGCCGCCGTGGATGTCGACCTGCCCGCCGAGGTGGTGACGGCACATCGCGGAGCACTCGATGTGCCAGCCGGGGCGCCCCGGACCCCACGGGCTCGGCCAGCTCGGCTCCCCCGGCTTGGCCGCTTTCCAGAGAGCGAAGTCGAGCGGATCTTCCTTCCGCTCGTCGACCTCGATCCGGGCGCCGGCGAGCAGGTCGTCGAGGTCGCGATGCGAGAGTTTGCCGTAGCCGGGGAAGGCGCGGACGCGGAAGTAGACGTCGCCATCGACCGGGTAGGCGAAGCCGCGCTCGATCAAGCCTTCGACCATGGCGATGATCTCCGGCACCTCTTGGGTGGCGCGGGGGTAGACGTGGGCCGGTTGGGCACCGAGGGCGGCGGTCTCGGCGTGCCATTGGGCGATCAGCGTCTCGGTCAGGGCGGCGGGGTCGATCCCCTCCCGATTCGCTCGGGCGATGATCTTGTCGTCGATGTCGGTGAAGTTCTGGGCGTGATGGACGACGTAGCCCCGGTGCTCGAGGTAGCGGCGGATCACGTCGAAGACGATCAGCGACATCGCGTGCCCGATGTGGGCGCGGTCGTAGGGGGTGACGCCGCAGACGTACATCCGGACTTTGCCCGGCTCGATCGTGCCGAACGGCTCTTTGCAGCGCGTTTGGGTGTTGTAGACCTGGAGCGACCTTGGAGGGTCGGCTGGGGGTACGATCGCCATCGTGGGGTTCCTGTTGGCGGCTGTCCCGAGGGTCAAGACCCAGGCTCAACCGACGAAGCCTCTCCGAAGCTGAGGACGAGACGCGGCGGCGAGACTTTCCCGGTCGCAGCCCGAATCGGGTCGAGCGCGCACCGATTCTCTCTCGCCCCATCAAGCGCGAAACCCGCCGCCGGGGCGGCGCTCCGTCATTCCGAACCCATCCCGGAATCCGTTCTCCGCGCGAAGCGGCGGCGGCCCGTGCGACCAGGCTCGGGATGACGGCGCGCCTGTCGCCCCTCAGCGCAGCGACGGGGCGGGCTCGACCAGGCGCTCGGCATCGAGGACGCGCATCTTCCCTTCGAGCTCTTCGATCCGCTGGACGAGGGCGAGCATCGTGTCGCGGGTCGGGTCGGGCAAACACTCCAGGCGGCGGGTGGCGCCGCTCTCGGGGTCGGTGAAGCCAACCGCACGGGCCGGCACGCCGACGGCGGTGGTGTGGGGCGGCACGTCGCGGAGGACGACGGCGCCAGCCCCGATCGTTGCCCCCTCGCCGACGGTGACCGCGCCGAGGATCGCGGCACCGACGCCGACGACGACCCCGCGGCCGACGGTCGGGTGGCGCTTGCCCCGCTCCTTGCCGGTGCCGCCGAGGGTGACGCCCTGGTAGAGGGTAACGCCGTCGCCGACGACCGCGGTCTCGCCGACGACGACCCCCATCCCGTGGTCGATGAAGACGCCGCGGCCGATTGCGGCCGCCGGGTGGATCTCGATCCCGGTCAGCGCGCGGTTGAGGTTCGAGACCGCCCGCGCCAGCAGACGGCGGCGACGCCGGTGCAGCCAAGCGGCGACCCGGTGGAGCGCGACCGCGTGCAGTCCGGGGTAGGTGAAGAGGATCTCGATCGTCGTCCGGGCGGCGGGGTCGCGCTCGCGGATGGCGCGGATCACGTCGGACAAGGGCATCATCGACTCGCGGTCTCCTCGTCCGCCCAGCGGGATCGTCGGCGGAACCGGGCGGCGGCGGAGCGGTCGCTCCTCCGCCTCGAACGATCGACGGCGGTGAAACGCGAGGGGAACCGCCCCGAGGAACGGGAGAAGAGAGCGCCGGGTCGGAGATCGGTGCCGAGGGCGCCGCTAGTCGGCGGCGACGGTGGCGTGTTTGGCGAGCTTCCCCGACTCCGCCGTGCCCTCCTTCT
>JBBSNJ010000642.1:0-2758 GCA_038232775.1 Thermomicrobiales bacterium | reverse complement strand
TCGGTGTGGACGTGGAGCCAGACGAGATTCGGGAACTCGTCGAGGCGCAGCGTCTCGAGCTTGGTGACCTTCATACCGCCCCTCCCCTGCTGGCGATCGCTCGGCGGACCCCACGCTTATCGTCGCTCCATCTTCGCACGGTCGCCCCTCGAACGGCGCGAGCGGAGAGAGCCGGAAGGCGCGGCGGCGGTGGGAAAGGGGGCACGGGTGGTGGGTCGAGCACCCGCAACCCGAGCCGCTCCGGGACGGAGGCTGCCGCGGTGTTCCAAACTTCGGGCGATGACCCCGGCCTCCTGGAGATTCCTTCGCTCCCATCACCCTCTCCCCCGGACAGTTAGAACTCTTGCCCCCACGCGGAGATCCGTGGTCTGTTCTATCAACGGCACTCTCGCCCGACCGCCGTCCCCGGCAGCCAGCCAAACCGGTTGTCGTCTCCCCCGCTCCCCGGATCGTCCTCAGCACCGCCCGCACGACCCCGCCGCGCCGAGCCGAAGCCGGAACCTTCCCGAAGAAGCCGCCACCTTCTTTGCGGCCAGCAGAACCGAGCGAACCGCTGCTGGCGCGGTTCAAGTGAGGTCTATCAGGATATGTCGGGACGACTCGCTCTTTCGATACGACTCCTCCTTTTCCGGCTTACACCGTCCATGCGGTCGTCCTCACTCAACATCGACGGTCAGCGACCGAGTCTGATGGCTCACCCCGCATCGTCGGCCAAAGGCGACCAATACGGACTACGGGTGATCCGTGGTATTTGCCGGAGAGAGGCCCTCACCCCCGACCCCTCTCCCGGTGCGGCGGGCGAGGGGAGCCTGGTCGCAGACCGCCGAGCGAACCCGCGGTGATCACCCGGAGCTTGAAACAACGGGTCGTTTCATGCTCATGGGGTATGTCCTGGGAGACGCGATGACTCAGGGGGCCGAAGAGTAGGCCGCTACCCATTGCGCTGACAATCGGCAGACGCGCAGGAGTTTTGAGGGTTCAAAGGGGGACTGGTTGTACCACTGCGCCGCACCGGGCCCAGAGATCGTTTAGGCAGTTCCGAGCAAGCTCCGAAGGGAGCGGGTCCATGGTCGAAGATAGCGCCTCGCGCTGCAACCGCCGCGATCCGATGCGAGATTCTCGTCGCTGGGGCAGTTGAGGATCGTGGCGTCCGCCCTTCCTGCGCCAAGGACAGCGAGGAAGCGAACCACTCCCCCGCTTCCCGCGCTCCTTCGATGCCTCATTGCGGCGCGTCCGCCGCCGTCAGTACCCGGCGCGGGAGCGGGCTTCGGCGACGGAAAAGTCCGACCCGGCAATCCAGTCCATCATCTGCCGCTCGCGGCTGCGGACCTCGGACACGGCCGCCGGGAGCTCGGCGACGACCTCGGTCGGGACGACGACGATCCCGTTGGCGTCGCCGTGGAGGAGATCGCCGGTCCGGATCTCGCCGCCGTCGAGGGTGACCGGGACGCCGACGTCGACGATCTCGAAGTTGGCATGGGAGACGACCGGGTAGGGGGCGAAGTAGTGCATCCCCAGCGCCCGCACCTCCTCCAGGTCGCGGACGCCGCCGTCGGCCACGATCCCGACCGCGCCCAGACGGCGGGCCATCGTCGCCATCACCTCGCCGCAGTAGGCGACCCGGTGCGGCTCGCCGGAGACGTCGCCGACGACGAGAACGGACGGCCGGGGCATCCGCTCGAGCGCCTCCCACATCCGCCAGAAGCCTTCCCGGCCGGCCGGTGCGCCGGGGGCATTGGACATCGTCACGGTCAGGGCGTAGCCAACCAGCGGTCCTAACTCCGGGAAGAGGCAGCGGATGCGGCCCCCAGCGAAGCCGTCGCAGCGGTCGCGGACCTCGAACGGCTCGATCGCGTTGGCGATCGTCGGGCTGTCGGTCTCGCGCAGGAAGGCGAGCTGATCGGCGGAGACCTCGGTGATCGGGGGTGGCGACCAGGGCACGGGCAGTTCCTTACCGAACGATCGAGGGACAGTCCCGGTACGGTAGCAGATGCCAGTCGCACGGAACAGCGGGCGGAACCGACGACCGTCGTCGCTCCGACGCCAGATCGGCCGAGTCTGCGGCAACCAGCCGCCGAGAGCGGCTCCGGAGTCCTCGCCGCGAGCGAGCGCTGCTCTTGGTGCGACAACCGTTGGGCGCCCGGTAGGGGCGACGCACGCGTCGCCCGCTGACGGCCGAACCGGCCGACGGGGGCGTCGTCCTCACCACGAGACGGCGCCACAGTTTAGCCGTGACGCGCCACCTTCTGGAAGGTGATGCAAGAGCCGGTTATCGCCTCAGCTTCCCCCCGGAGCCGCCCTCCCGCCTCCCCGATCAGCCCCCTGGAGGGGCTTCGTCGCTTCAGCCCGGTCCCATTAGGGCCGGGCGACAACGAGAGTGAGATCGCGTCTGGGAACGAACCCCTCCCCGAGGAATCGGACCCATTCACCCGCACTCCATACGACCGGCATCCCTTCATAGAATCGGTCATTCCCGGATCCAATCAAAGCCAGAACCAAGTTGGGTCGTCGGAGTTCATCATCTGCCTAGCCGTCAGCATGAGGGAGTCGACGTCGCTCTCAATGACCTCGAAGCAGATGTTCCCCGTCAGCACGTCGCCGGTCTCGACCCTACCTCGTACAAGCGGCATCGGGACCTCCCCGCAGGCGTCGACTTCGTGCTCGTATTCGGTCCCAGAATTCGCGACAGCCGTGAACTCGACCTCCCAAGCGCCGCTACCATACTCGCTCGCCTCAATGGCGAAGGTCTGCTGCACTT
>JBBSNJ010000641.1:0-2760 GCA_038232775.1 Thermomicrobiales bacterium | reverse complement strand
CCTTCGTCGTCTCCGCCGTCGAGAGCCTGAGCGACCGCGTCCTCGCCAAGCTGGCCAAGGGGCACGACCGGGCCGAGGTCGAGGCCGCCCTCGACGCCCTCGACGCGGTCGGCGTCCCGATGCGCCCCTCCCTCCTCCCCTTCACCCCCTGGGAGACGCTCGCCGGCTATCGGGAGCTGCTCGGCGTTGTCGCCGCGCACGACCTGATCGACCACGTCGACCCGATCCAGCTCGCGATCCGCCTCCTCGTCCCCCCCGGCTCCGAGCTGCTCAAGGACCCGACCAGCGCCGAGTGGCTGGGCGACCTGGACGCCCCCAACTTCAGCTACCGCTGGCGGCACCCCGACCCGCGGATGGACGCGCTCCAGGCCGAGGTGATGCGCTTGGCCGAGCGGGCCGCGGCCGCCAACGAGCCGGCCCGCGACGTCTTCCCCCGCATCTGGGTCGCCGCCCACGAGGCGGCGGGGCAGCCGACGCCCCCCCTCCCCGACCCGCCGCGCCACCGTCGCCCACCGCCGCGCCTGACCGAGAGCTGGTTCTGCTGAGCGGAACCGACCGCGGAGCAGTTGGCTCCGCCCACCCATCCGGACGCTTCCTCCCCGGAGCCGTCGACCGGTTAGCGGCGAAGCTCATGTCAATCAACGACGCCTAGTTCTCTCGATCGGTGACCCGCCGGTACGGGTCGTGCGTCGCCGCGTGGAACCACCCCGCATCGGGGCATCCCTGCGTCCCCGGCCAAGCGACGACGCGATCGGGAGGATTAACGATGGCCAAGCGAGACCACGACAAGGACCAGGACATCGACCAGGCCGGCGAGCGCGGGGGAGACACTGGCCCCTCCTCGAAGAAAGGCGACGGCCCCGGCGCCGAGAAGGGCGACTGGCGCCGCGACAAACCGGTCCACTCCGGCCCGACCCGCCACGGCTCCCAAGGCACCGACAGCGAGCACGGCAAGCGCTCCGGCTCCGAGAGCAACGCCTCGTAGCAGCGAGACGTCCGGCCGCCAAAGAGATCGTCAGACAATGGACGAGTGGCGCGGGCCAGTTTTCCCGCCCGTTACAGCCGGGCGCGGGCGAGCTTGCCCACCGCCGCGTCCAGCGCCGAGGCGAACCGCGACCGATCCCGCGCCGAGAAGGGGGCCGACCCGCTCCCCGGCAGCCCGAGCGAGCGCAGGTAGGCGTTCAGGGCACGCGATGCGAGCGCGTTCCCGCTCCGCGCATTGATCTTTCTGGAGGGTCTAGTTTGGGGGCATTGCGGCCCGGGCACGCCGCGTTGCTCGTCATTCGCATCCGTGGTCCTCGTCCGTGAGAACCTGGACGAGTCGCTGCCTGAGTTCGGGGACTGGCCCGCGGGTGATTTCCCAAACCGCATCCAAGTCGACACCCATGTAGTTATGGATGAGCACGTCTCGTAATCCGGCAATACGGCGCCAGGGAATCTCCGGCTGTCGAGCGCGGCACGCGGGAGAGACCCGTTTCGCTGCCTCCCCCACAATCTCTAACTGGCGAATGATCGCGTCCTGCCATTGCGTCTCAGCCATGAACCGCGCGTGCCCGACCGCGGCATACCTTGCAATCCGGTCGATGGCATCGAGCATGTGACGAAGATAGAGCGCATCGTCGCTCAAAGCGCGACCGCTTCGTGCAGCACTCCCTCGCGCAGATAGGGACTGAGCCCCGCTTCGGTCACCACGTCGACCTCGCGGCCCAGAAAGTCGGTGAGGTCTTGCTTGATCGCCACCAGGTCGAGCAGGCTGCGACCGGGCGCAAGATCAATCAGCAGGTCGAGATCACTTCGCGCGGTCTGCTCGCCGCGGGCAACCGAGCCAAAGACCCGGACCCGGGTAGCGCCGTGTGCTTCGGATATACGGAGAATCTCCGGGCGCACATCGGCAAGTTGCTTGACAGGTCGGTGGAGGGTGGCCATGGTCTCGCTCCCCCGAGTGGATGGTTTTGAACGTCCAATCGCGCTTACGTCAGACACGAGTATACCCGGCGTCTTCGTTGTTTCCTGATCCCTCCCGCCCTACGGCCAGGCACGGGCGAGCTTGCCCACCGCCGCGTCCAAGGCCGAGGCGAACCGCGACCGATCCCGCGCCGAGAAGGGGGCCGGCCCGCTCCCCGGCAGCCCGAGCGAGCGCAGGTAGGCGTTCAGATCCCGCGACGCCAGCTCGTCGCCGACCCGGCTC
This sequence comes from Thermomicrobiales bacterium, assembly GCA_038232775.1. Lineage (GTDB taxonomy): Bacteria > Chloroflexota > Chloroflexia > Thermomicrobiales > UBA6265 > JBBSNJ01. The sequence goes on along the minus strand of JBBSNJ010000641.1, from coordinate 572 downwards.
GGGCTGAACTCGCCGCCCCGGAAATCGAGGCAGCGCACCCCCGCCCCGACCACCCGCGCCGCCAGCGGGATGTCGGCCGTCAGCACCAGATCGCCCGGCCGCGCCCGCTCCGCGATCCAGTCGTCGGCGGCGTCGATCCCGCCGGGGACGACGACCAACTCTACCCCCGGCCCCGGCGGCACCCGCAGCGGCCCGTTGGCGACGACCAGCAGCGGCACCCCGTAGCGGGCGACCACCCGGTAGACCTGCTCCTTGACCGGGCAGGCGTCGGCGTCGAGGAACACGCGCCGTCCCTCCTCCTCGCCCGCCGGCGTCGCTGGTCCGCTTGCGGTCCCCATCGCCCGGCCTCCTCCCCCCCACCGTAGCACGTCCCGCCGCCGGTCGAGCGGACGGAGCACGGTGCCAACGCGGAACGGCTTGACACCCGCCGCCGCCGGCCCCTAGAATCGCCCTCAGGAATAGAACATTCGTTCTATCTCGGACCCGCGTCGCGCGGCGCCGAGAGGAAGGATTCCCGAATGGCCCCCCCCACCCCCCGCCCCCGCCCCCGGGCCGCCCCCGGCGCGGGGGGG
>JBBSNJ010000640.1:0-2762 GCA_038232775.1 Thermomicrobiales bacterium | reverse complement strand
GCGCCGGCCGCGGCGCCGGTGCCCGCGGGCGGGGTCGATTTCGCCGAGCTCCAGGCTGACGCCGGGCTGACCCCGACGCTGACCTCGGTCGCCGACTTCTACCACGTCTCCAAGAACATCTCCGATCCGGTGGTCGACGGCGAGGGGTGGAGCCTGACGATCGACGGCCTGGTCGACCGGCCGCTGACCCTCGACTACGAGGGGTTGGTCGGGCGGGCGACGACGCGGAAGATCACGACCCTCTGCTGCATCTCGAACCAGATCGGCGGCGACCTGATCGGCACCGCCGAGTGGACCGGGGTGCCGTTGGCCGAGCTGCTGACCGAGGCGGGGGTCCGGCCGGAGGCGGTCGACCTGAAGCTTTCCTGCGCCGACAATTACGAGGACTCGATCACGGTCCCGCGCGGGCTTGATCCCGACACCCTGGTCGTGGTCGGGATGAACGGCGAGCCGCTGACGCCCGACCACGGCTACCCGGCCCGCCTGATCGTGCCCGGCATCTACGGCATGAAGAACGTCAAGTGGGTCGAGCGGATCGAGGCGGTCGACTTCGACTTCCAGGGCTACTGGCAGGAGCGGGGCTGGAGCGACCCGGCCCCCTACCAGACCTGGGGTCGGATCGACCTCCCCGCCTCCGGCGAGAAGATTGCGCCCGGCCCGGCGGTCACGGCAGGGGTCGCTTCGGCCGGCGACCGCGGCATCGAGCGGGTCGAGGTCAGCCTGGACGAGGGAGAAAACTGGGCCAACGCGAGCCTCGAGCCGGCGATCAACCCGCCCTTCACCTGGGTCCGCTGGGCGTACCCGTTCGCGGCGGAATCCGGCGAGTACCAGATGCTGGTCCGGATCACCGACGGCACCGGCGCGGTGGCGCCCGAACGGGAGCAGCCGCCGCTGCCGGACGGGGCGACGGGCTGGCCGAGCCGCAAGCTGCGGGTCGAGGGGTAACGGGCATCGTCCGCGCTGACTTGGCGGTCGTGCCCTGAGCTCCTTCAGCCCCGAAGTCTTGATCGACTCGACGAGCTGCCGCTGGAAGATGAAGAAGAGGAGCATCGTCGGCAGGGCGACGACCGTCGAGGCAGCCATGATGTACTGTTGGGACGAGGCGTACTGCTGCCGGAAGCTCGCGATCCCGAGCTGGACGACCCAGAGGTCGGGGTCATTGGTGATCGTGAGGGGCCAGAGGAACGAGTTCCAGTTGGCGAGGAAGAAGAAGACCGCCAGCGCCGCCAGGATCGGCCGGCTGAGGGGCAAGATGATGTTGGCGTAGACCCGCCAGTAGCCGGCGCCGTCGACGATCGCCGCCTCCTCCAGCTCGCGGGGGATGCCGAGGTAGAACTGGCGGAGGAGGAAGATGCCGAAGGCGTGGAAGATCGAGGGGACGATCAGCCCCGCGTAGCTGTCGAGCATCCCGAGCTGGCGGACCAGGATGAAGAGCGGCACCAAGATCACCGGCAGCGAGACGAGCAGCGTCGAGAAGATCAGGGAGAAGATCAGCTCGCGGCCGGGGAAGCGGAGGCGAGCCAGGGCGTAGGCCGCCATCGAGTGGAACCAGAGGGCGATCAGGGTGACCGTGGTCGAGACGAACAAGCTGTTGAACATGTAGCGGGGGAACGGGACCTCGGTGAAGACGTAGCGGAAGTTGTCGAGCGTCGGCGCGGCCGGGAGTAGCGTCAGTTGGGTCGCCTCTTGCCGCGTCTTGAAGGCGGTCGCCACCATCCAGAACAGCGGCACGACGGTCAGCAGCGCGAGGACGGCCAGCACTAGGAGCAGGATCACTGACCGGAGCCGCGGTCGCTCCCATCGCCCCGCGACGTTGAACCTCAGCCGCGCGACGGTGGGCGCGGTCGGCGGGCGCGGGCTAGTCGAAGTCAAAGCGCCCCCCCTTGGTGACCGCGAAGAGGACGCCGGTGACGGCCACTAAGACGACCACCAGAAAGGAGGCCATCGCGGCGGCGTAGCCGTACTGGTTGAATTGGAATGCCTGCTGGTAGACGTAGTAAATGACGAGGTTGGTCGAGTTCGCCGGTCCCCCCATCGTCATCACGTAGACGAGGTCGAAGCCCTGGGCGCCGGCGACCGCCGTCACCGTCGAGACGAGCAGGACGAAGAAGCTCGTCGGCTTCAACAGCGGAAGCGTGATGTCCTTGAACGACCGCCAGGCCCCCGCCCCGTCGAGCCGCGCCGCCTCGTAGAACTCGCGCGGGATTTCCTGCAAGCCGGCCAGGAAGATCAGCATGTAGTAGCCCATCAGGAACCAGATGGTGACGACCAGCAGGGAGCCGAGCGCCAGACTCGGCTCCCCCAACCAGGATCGGCCGCCGACGCCGAACCGGGAGAGGACCCGGTTGACCATCCCGATCCGGTCGACGAGCATGAACTGCCAGACGAGCCCGATCACGACCAGGCTGACGACGTTCGGCAGGAAGAGCATTCCCCGGAAGAGGGGCACGAGCGGCAGGCGGGGCTTGACCAGAAGCGCCAACCCGAGCCCCGAGACGTAGAGGCCCGGCACCAGCAGCGCCACGTAGGTCCCGGTCACCCGCAGGCTGCCGAGGAAGAGGGGATCGGAGACCATCCGCTGGTAGTTGGCGAAGCCGACGAACCGGTACTGCCCGAAGCCGCTGACCTCGAAGAAGCCGAGGGTCAGCGCCAGGATCATCGGCAGACCGAGGAAGACGAAGAGCCCCAGGACGTCGGGCAGCAAGAAGAGGGCGGCCGCCAGCCATTCGCGGCGGGCGGCCGAGAGGCGGCGGGGCGCCGCT
>JBBSNJ010000639.1:0-2766 GCA_038232775.1 Thermomicrobiales bacterium | reverse complement strand
GTGCCCAGGGCGAAGGTGAAGAGGATGGCCAGCCAGTAGAAGGCTTCCCGCCGGCTGGTGACGATGGTATGGACGGAGAGCGTCCGCTCGCTCGCGAACCAGGCCGCGAAGGTTGCCGCCAAGGCGACGCCGAAGACGGCGGTCGTCGTCTCCAGCGGCACCCCGTAGTTGTCGACCAAATTGTCGGTGATCAGCGTGCCGACCACGCTGAGCAGGACGACCGCGAGCCAGTAGACGGCGGGGACGTAGCGGCGGGCCTTGAACTGGAAGACCAGCGTGACGAGGAGCAGGACGCCCGTGACGACGGTCGTTCCGGTGAGCCCGAGATTCAGCCGTTCGTTCAGGTAGTCCGCCGCGGTCTCCCCCACCGTGGTGCACAGGATCTTGATGATCCAAAAGAACAGGGTGATCTCCGGCACCTTGTTCAGCATCCGCCGGCCGAGCGAAGCGTCCGGTCTGGTTGGCGAGCCCGCGGGGACGGGCAGCCCTTCGACGATCTGGGCCATGGTCTCCTCCATCACTGCGCGGCGGCGTCTTCCGGGAGCCGCCGCGGACGCCTCCCCCTCTGGCCGGCCAAGGCGGCACACGGACCGGAGGGGCGCGGGCCGAGGAACGTTCCTCGCCGCCCTGCCGAACCACCGTAGCGCCGCGACCTGTGCCCAAGATGAGCGAGCCGGCTCCGGCGGCCGGAGCCCCCGCCCGGCCGCGGTCGTCAACGGCGGCGCCGGAGCGGGGCGCGAGGGCGCGACGCGGTCAACCGCCGGGCGGGGCCAGACGCGCTCAAGGCGCGGCGGGACGCTCCCGCGGCAAGCGGAGGACGAAGCAGCCGCCGCTCCCGGCCCGGCCCGGCTCCAAGCGGGCGGAGCCGCCGTGGGCGCGGGCGACCCCCTCGACGATGGACAGGCCGAGCCCGCTGCCGCCCGCCCGCCGCGCCTGGTCGCCGAGCCGGAAGCGCTGGAAGACGTGCGGCGCGAGCGACGGATCGACCCCAGGGCCGTCGTCGCAGACCCGCACCTCCGCGTCGTCGTCCCCAGCGGGCCGCAGCGCGATCGCGACCCGGACCGTGGGGCCGCCGTGGATCGCGGCGTTGTCGAGCAGATTGCGGACGGCGCTGGTCACCAGCGCTTCGTCCCCGGAGACGAGGAGGGGGCATCGGGCCCCGAGGTCGACCGCGACGGGGACGGCGGGGTAGCGGGTGGCGAATTCGTCGACGACCAGGGCGACGGTGGCGCAGAGATCGAGCGGGCCGAACTCGGCCGCGGGGGTGCGGGCGTCGAGCCGCGACAGCAGGAGCAACTGACGGGCGAGCCGTTCGAGCCGCCCCACTTGGCGCTGCACGTTGAGCAGCGTAAGCCGGTAGGCGTCGGCGTCCCGCTCGCGGGAGAGCGTCACCTCGAGGGCGACGATGGTCGCCGCCAGCGGCGTCCGCAGTTCGTGGGCGGCGTCGGCGGTGAAGCGGCGCTCCCGCGCCGCCGTCGCCGCCAGGCGCCCCATCATCTCGTTCAGCGTCCGCGCCAGCTCGCCCAGTTCGTCGTGGCCGGTGGGACCGGCGCTGCGCTGCCGGGGGTCGCCCGCCGCGATCCGGCGCGCGGTCGCGGTCATCTCCGCCACCGGCTGCAGGGCGCGCCGGGCGATGGCGAAGGCCCCCGCCCCGAGCAGCGCGGCGGTGACGGGGAGCAGGGACAACAGGACCAGGCGCAGCCGGTCGAGCGGCGCCGTCACCTCCGACCGCTCGATCCCGGTCAACAGCACGCCGCCCATCCCGCCGGCCGCCACGACCGGGGAGGCGAGCACCCGGTAGTCCTCGTTGTCGCTCAGGCGGAGCGAGCGGTAGATCGGCGCCGCCGAGGCGAGCACGGAGCCGACCACCGCCTCCTCTTCCGGCGACGGCGTGATGGCGGGGGAGTCGTCCGCCACCAGCCTGCCGGTCGCATCGTACAACCGAAGCAAGACCTCGCCCCTGGCCCGCGCCGCGGCCGGATCGCCGACCGGCCGCAAGCCGAGGCCGCCGGCGACGACGACCAGTTGCTGGTTGGCCGCCGCCCGCTGGCCGAGGGTCTCGTCGAGCAGCACCTCGAGCTGGCGCCCGAACAGGTGGTAGACGGCGAACGCCATCGCGCAGAGCACGCCCAGCGACAGGGTGAAGATGGTCAGCGCGATCCGGAGCCGGATCGGGAGATCAGTCGGCCGGCTGGTCAACGACGTATCCGACCCCGCGCACGGTGCGGATGATGCCCCGCGCCCCGGCCGCCTCCAACCGCTTGCGGAGCGCATAGACCAGCACCTCGATGAAGTTCGATTCCGCCCCGAGGTCGAAATTCCAGATATGGTCGGCGATCATCCCCTTCGTCACCACCCGATCGGCGTTCCGCAGCAGGTACTCGAGGAGTGCGAACTCCTTGGCGGAGAGGGGCACGACCCGCCCCCCGTGGCTGACCCGCCGGGCGGCGGGATCCAGCTCCAGGTCGCCCACGGCGAGCACGGCCGCGCTCCCCGCCGGTCGCCGCAGCAGCGCTCGCACCCGCGCCAGCAGCTCGGCGAAGGCGAACGGTTTGACCAGGTAGTCCTCGGCCCCGAGGTCGAGCCCCGCGACCCGGTCGGCGATCGCGGCGCGGGCAGTGAGGAACAGGACCGGGGGGGGTGCGGCCGACGCTCGCTTGATCCGGCGGCAGACCTCGAAGCCGTCGATGTCGGGCAGGTTGATGCCGAGCACGACGGCGTCGTAGGCGACCGTCTGGGCCGCCAGCGACGCGTCCTCGCCCGACT
>JBBSNJ010000638.1:0-2767 GCA_038232775.1 Thermomicrobiales bacterium | reverse complement strand
TCGCGCCCCTGGAAACCGGGTGTTGCGCATTCGGCAGGCTGCACGACAATCGGGCGCGGCGCAAAGGGGCCGGATCGGGTGATCGGCCGGCCGGCTGGTCGCGGGCAGGACCGCCCCGGTGGTGTGGTGGCCGATGGCGGCTTTGCCCCTCGCTCGCGGCCCGCGGGGATCTCTCTCCCGTCGGCGGCGAACTCGGCGGTAGCCGGTGGGAGCGGGCCGGGGGCGACGCCACGACGCGGCCAACGGGCGGCGCGGAAGGAGCGGACGGAGTATGGGTACGGCCTATCGCGGCGTCTTCACGATCCCGGTCACGCCGTTCGACCCGCGCGGCGAGCTGGACGAGCCGTCGCTGACGCGGGAGGTCGATTGGTGCGTCCGGGCCGGGGCGCACGGCGTCGTCGCCCCGGTCAACGCCAGCGAGGCGCCGACGCTGACCGACGACGAGCGGCGGCGGGTGACCCGCCTCGTCGTCGAGGCGGTCGCGGGGCGGGTGCCGGTCGTGATCGGGACCTCCGGCGTCAGCCAGCAGGCGGCCGTGCTCTACACCGGGTGGGCGCGGGAGGCGGGGGCCGACGCGGTGATCGCGATGCCCCCCTACGGGGTGCGGCTGACCGAGCCGGCGGCGATCATCGGCTTCTACCGGGCGGTCGCGGCGGCGGCGGGCGATCTGCCGGTCTTCATCCAGAACTGGTCGGGGCCGATCGGGACGGCGATGGGCGCCGACCTGGTCGGACGCTTGCTGACCGAGATCCCGACCGTCTCCTACCTGAAGGAAGAGACGCTCGACGCCTCCCACCTGATGACCGCTGTCCTGGAGACGGCGGGGGACGCCTGCCTGGGGGTGATGGGCGGCATCGGCGGCCGCTTTCTGCTCGACGAGTACCGCCGCGGCGCCTGCGGCACGATGCCCGCCTGCCAGGTGACCGACGTCCACGTCGCGGTCTGGGACCGCCTGGAGGCGGGCGATGCGGCGGGCGGACGCGAGATTTTCAACCGCCTGCTGCCGCTGCTGAATCTGGAGGCGCGGCACACGCTCGCGCTCTATAAGGAGGTGCTCAAGCGACGCGGCGTGATCGCCCACGCGACGATGCGCGGCCGGGTCGAGCCGCCGCTGGACCGCTTCGACCACCAGGAGCTGGACGTCGTCCTGGGGGACATCGAGGATCTCTTCGCGCTCTGATCCCCGGCACCGTCTTGGGCGATGGTCGGGGGGCACGGCGAGCATCGCCCCCCCTCGGCGAGCGGTGGGGAGGCAAGGGGGACGGGATGTCGTTCACGCCATCGGTTGGCGGGTCGTGGCTGGGGCCGTACGGGACCGGGCGGACGGTCTCGCGCGCCTTCCTGAAGGGGATGGGCTACACCGACGAGGACATGAACGGCCGGCCGGTGATCGGCATCTGCAACTCGTGGAGCGAGCTGAACAACTGCAACGCCCACCTCCGGATCTTGGCCGAGGCGGTCAAGCACGGCGTCTGGCAGGCGGGCGGGTTGCCGCTCGAATTCCCGGTGATCTCGCTCGGCGAGGTCTTCATGTCGCCGACGACGATGATGTTCCGCAACCTGATGGCGATGGACGTCGAGGAGATGATCCGCGCCCAGCCGCTCGACGGGGTCGTCCTCCTCTCCTCCTGCGACAAGACGACGCCGGCGATGATCATGGGCGCCGCCAGCGCCGACATCCCGAGCATCTTCGTCACCGGCGGTCCGTCCCTCTCCGGGCGGTTCCGGGGCCGCGACGTCGGCACCACCGACTACGTCAAGCTCGACGCCGAGCTGCGGGCCGGTCTGGTCGACGACGCGACGATGCGGGAGTTCGAGGACGGCTACAAGTGCAGCGTCGGCCACTGCGAGGTGATGGGCACCGCCAGCACGATGACCAGCTTGACCGAGGCACTGGGGCTCTGCCTCCCCGGCTCGGCCGCGATCCCGGCGGTCGACGCCCGCCGCGGTCGGAGCGCGGTCGCCGCCGGCCGGCAGATCGTCGAGCTCGTCCGCCGCGGCATCACGCCGTCGCGGATCGTCAGCCGGCAGTCGCTGGAGAACGCGATCCGGGTCAACATGGCGATCGGCGGCAGCACCAATGCCGTCATCCACCTGGTCGCGATCGCCGGCCGGCTCGGGATCGAGCTGCCCCTGGCCGTCTTCGACGAACTGAGCCGGACGACCCCCTTCCTCGTCAACGTCAAACCCTCCGGCGAGTACATGATGCAGGACGTGTTCGAGGCGGGCGGCGTGCCGGCGGTAATGAAGGAGATCGAGCCGCTGCTCCACCCCGACTGCCTGACGGTGACGGGCAAGACGGTGGGGGAGAACCTGGTCGGCGCCGGCGGTTCCCGCGACCACGATGTGATCCGCCCGCTGGCCGATCCGCTCCATCCTGAGGGCGGCACCGCCATCCTCCACGGCAACCTGGCCCCCAACGGCGCCGTGATCAAGCAGACGGCCGCCTCCCCCCACCTGCTGACCCACCGCGGCCCGGCCCTCGTCTTCGACCGCCACGAGGAGTTGGAGGCGGTGCTGCGCGACGAGGACTTCGACATGGACCCGGCGACGGTGATCGTCCAGCGCAACCAGGGGCCGCTCGGCTACCCCGGCATGCCGGAGACCGGCGGCGGCGTCGCGCTGCCGATCAAGCTGCTGCGGCGCGGCGTCCGCGCCGTGGTCAAGACCACCGACGCCCGTATGAGCGGCACCGCCTTCGGCACGACCGTCCTCCACGTCTCGCCGGTGGCGGCGGCCGGGGGCCCCCTGGCCGCGGTGCGGACGG
>JBBSNJ010000637.1:0-2768 GCA_038232775.1 Thermomicrobiales bacterium | reverse complement strand
GGCCGCGGGCGCCCCCCTCGCCCACAAGATGATCCCCACCCGGGGCACCACGCACCCCCCGCCGGCCGCAGCGATCACCGCCGCGGGCGCCCACGGGCGGGGCCGCTGCGGCGGCCGCGGCGACGGCGAGGTCGACGACGCGACGATCCTCGACCTCCTCGGCCGGGTTGCCGTCGGACACCGTTGGATGCACGTCGAGAAGTTGCAGGAGTTCGACGGCGAGCCGGCCTACACCAAGGCCCAAGGGGAGGACTGAGCCGACCCGCGGTGACTCGCCGAGCCTTCGACTCCGGCTCCCGCCGCGGCGGGAGCCGGAGTCGGAGGGCGAGAGCTGCTGGGAAGAACCGAAGGGGTGCGCGCCTTTCTAAGGGCGTGGAAGCAGCCGTCGGGATTCCGCAACAGAGCCGGCCCCAGCCTCTCCGCGCCGTTCGTCCGGGCCTTCCCCGCGCCGCCTCCGGGACTCGGGCGCGTTGCGTCCCCGCCGGCAGGGACGGGACGATAGACTGATTGGAGGTCGGGTCGCCGATCCGGGACCCGGATTTCGGGGCGATCATCCGCCGCCCGCGTCGAGCCAGGGGGTAGCACGCCGCATGAACGCCAGCATCCGACTCGGCCGGGTCTGGGGGATCCCGATCGGGATTCACTGGAGTCTCTTCTTCATCTTCGCGCTGCTGACCACCTCGCTGGCCACCAATTACTTCCCGAACGCCTACGAGGATCTGACCGGTCTCAGCTCGTGGCTGCTGGCGGCGGTGACGGCCGTCCTCTTCTTCGGCTCGATCCTGCTCCACGAGCTGGGGCACACCTGGGTCGCGCTCCGGAACAACATCCCGGTCAAAGGCATCACCCTCTTCTTCCTGGGCGGCGTCGCCCAGATCGGGGAGTCGGCGAAGACGGCCGGGGCGGAGTTCCGGGTCGCCGTCGGCGGCCCCGTCGTCAGCCTCGCCTTGGCCGCGCTCTTCGGCGGGCTCTGGGTGGTCGACCGCGGCGTCAGCGTCCTGGGGGCGCCGAGCGGGTACCTGGCGATCATCAACCTGGCGCTGCTCCTCTTCAACCTGCTGCCGGGCTACCCGCTCGACGGCGGCCGGATGCTGCGGGCGGCGGTCTGGCACTTCAGCGGCAACGAGCAGACGGGGAAACGGGTCGCCTTCATCAGCGGCCAGGTCCTCTCCTTCGCCCTGATGGGGCTCGGTGCCTACCTCATTCTCGGCGGCAACTTCTTCAACGGGCTCTACTTCATCGTCATCGGCTGGTTCGTCCAGAGCATGGTCATCGCCGAGCAGTCGAGCTCGACCGTCCAGAGCCACCTCGGTGGGGTGTCGGTCGGGCAGGCGATGGTGGTCTTCGACGAGCCGGAGCTGCCGAGCCGGCTCAAGTTGCGGCAGGTGATCGACGACTTCGTGTTGCCGACCGGGGGCCGCAGCTTCCTGGTCGTCGACGGCGACGTGCCGCGCGGGCTGATCGACCTCAAGTCGATCGCGGCCGTCCCCCGCGAGCGGTGGGATTGGGTCTCCGTCTCGGAGGTGATGACGCCCTGGTCCAGCCTCGAGCGGGTGCGGCCCGGTATGGACTTGCTGGCCGCCCTGCGGCTGATGGACGACCACAAGCTGGGGCAGATCCCCGTCGTTGACCAAGAGGAAGGGCGCCCGGTCGGGCTGCTGACGCGGGAGGAGATTCTCCACTACCTGCGGGTCCGGGCCGAGCTCGGGCTGTAGCACGTCGCGCCCTGGGACGCGACCGGGGGGGCAATTCCCGTCGCGATTCCGCCGCCCGCTCCGCCCCTCGGAAGGGAGTCCGCTCGGCCCGTGGAACCGGTCACGCTCATCCTCTTCGTCGTCGGGCTGGGATTGCTGATCCTCGGCGCCGAGCTGCTGGTGCGGGGCGCCTCGAAGCTGGCGTCCGCGGTCGGCATCTCGCCGCTGGTCGTCGGCTTGACGGTCGTCGCCTTCGGCACCTCCTCGCCGGAGCTGGCGGTCAGCGTCCAGGCGACCTGGGCGGGGCAGGCCGACCTGGCGATCGGGAACGTCGTCGGCAGCAACATCCTCAACGTCCTCCTGATCCTCGGTGCCTCGGCCCTGATCGCTCCCCTGGTCGTCTCCGACCAGTTGGTTCGACTCGACGTGCCGCTGATGATCGGGGCCTCGCTGCTGGTGCTGCTGCTGGCGCTCGACGGCGAGATCGGTCGCCTCGACGGCCTCCTCCTCCTGGCCGGCATCCTCGCCTACAGCGGCTTCCTGATCCGCCGCAGCCGCCGCCCCAGAGTGGCGCCCACCGCCCCGGCCGGAGCGGCGGCGGACGGCGGCGACGGCGACACCCGGTCCCCGGACGGCGGCCGCCTGCTCGTCCACCTCGCCTTCGTCGGCGGCGGCTTCTTCTTGCTGGTCCTCGGCTCGAACTGGCTGGTCGACGGGGCGATCGCGATCGCCGGCGTCTTCGGCGTCAGCGAGCTGGTGATCGGGTTGACGATCGTCGCCGCCGGGACGTCGCTGCCGGAGGTCGCCACTTCGTTGATCGCCTCGCTTCGGGGCGAGCGCGACATCGCCGTCGGCAACGTGGTCGGCAGCAACCTCTACAATTTGCTGGCGATCCTCGGCGCCGCCGGTCTCGTCGCGCCGGACGGGGTGCCGGTGGCGCCGGCGATGCTCCGATTCGACCTGCTGGTGATGATCGCCGTCGCCGTCGCCTGCCTGCCGATCTTCTTCACCGGCCATCTGATCGCCCGCTGGGAGGGGGCGGTCTTCCTCGCCTACTACCTCGCCTACACCCTC
>JBBSNJ010000636.1:0-2768 GCA_038232775.1 Thermomicrobiales bacterium | reverse complement strand
CAAGTCACCAGGCCGTGCTTGGCCAAGACCACGGCCTGGCTGGCGTCCAGCTCGGCGACCCGCCGCGACAGCTCGAACCCCGGCCGGATGTACGGGACGAGCGCCACCCCGGGCCCGAGCGCCTCGCGGACGTGGCGCTCCGGCTCCGGGTTGTTCGTCAGGGCGCAGATGGCGTCGGCGTGGACGTGGTCGACGTGCCTGGCCGGCAGGAAGGCGTGCAGCAGCGTCTCGATCGAGGGGCGGCGCGACCCCGGCTCGACCATGCAGTGCGCCAGATAGGCGACCATCGCCTCGTCGCTCATCGCCGACCGATCGTGCAGTGGCTGCAGCTCGTCCAGGAACAGACCGGGGAAGCCGTCGGCCCTGATCGTCTTTAAGTCGGTGCCGCTCCCCTTGATCCGCAGCACCTCCCGCTCGCGGCCGAGGTGGTCGATCTCGCGGGTCTTGGACGACGTGTTGCCGCCGCCGTGGACGACCAGCGCCGGGTCGGCGCCGATCAGCCGCGACCGGGCCACCAGCCGTTCGAGCTCGGTCTCACCGGGAATGACGATCGACCCCTCGATCGTCGCGCTCCGCTCACCCATCGTCGTGCCGTTTCTCCTCCGCGGCGCGTCCTCGCTCCCGGTTTGCCACCGTGGTCGGACCCGCCGCGCTACTCAGCGGCCCCGAGGCATCGCCCCCCGGCGGTCCGTCGGGTCTGGGCGCCCGCCCCTGGCCAGCGCCGAGATATCCCGTTGGCGCCGTGACCAAGGCCGGCGGCGCGCCTCACGCCCCCGCCCCCCGCCACAGATAGGGCACCCACCCCTGCTCGGCGGCGCCGAGCAGGTGGGCCGAGAGCGCCCGCCACCGCGGATAGGTCTCTTCGTAGACGGCGTGGTTCTCCCGGCTCGGCTCGAACAGCCGCGGCGGGCGTTCGGTCGCGGCGACGGCCTCCGGCAGGTCGGCGTAGACCCCGGCGCCGACGAGGGAGCAGAGGGCGGCGCCGAGGCTGGTCGCCTCCGACACCGGCGGCACTTCGACCGGGACGCCGAGCACATCGGCCAGAATCTGCGGCCAGAGGTTGCCGCTGGCGGCGCCGCCGGTGAAGCGGATCGTCGCCGGCCCTTCGCCGCAGACCTCGGTCAGGATCTCGTAGTGCCCGCGCGCGACGTAGGCCGCCTCCTCCTCGACCGCGCGGAAGAGGGCGCCGAGGTCGGTCCGCCCCGGCTGGAGCAGATCGAGCCCGACCACCGACGGCGGTCCGTGCCGCCACCGCCGGCCCTCCATCACGTTCGAGCCGAGGTAGAAGGCGCCGTTGGCCCCCGCCGGCACCGCCGCCGCCAGCCGCTCGAGCTCGTCGTAGCCCCGCCCGGCCGGGACCGACGGGTCGGCCGCCCGCAGCAGGTCGTCGCGGACCCAGCGCGTCGACGCCCCGTGGAGGAAGCCGACCCCCTCGATCATCCAGGTGCCTGGGAGGACGTGGCAGAGCGTCCGCAGCCGGATCGCGGGGTCGACCAGCGGCTCGCCGACCACGGCCGCGCTCTGCCAGAAGGTGCCGCCGACGGTGCCGAAGCGGAGCCCCGCCGTCACGCCAGCCGCGAGCAGGGCGAGCTGGGTGTCGGCGCCGCCGACCACGACCGGGGTCTCCGGGGCGAGCCCGACCGCCGCCGCCGCCGCCGCCGTGACGCGGCCGACGACCGTCCCCGGCTCGACGACCGGCGGCAGGATCTCGGGCAGCGCCAGGTCGGCCCTCGTCTCATCCGACCAGGTCCGCGCCGCCAGGTCGAAGAGGTTGGACGAGGAGCCGAGCGACGGATCGGTGCAGAAAACGCCGCAGAGCCGGAAGACGACCCAGTCCCCCAGCATCGTCAGGTGGCGGACGCCGGACCAGAGCTCCGGCCGGTGCCGCTGGAGCCAGCGGAGGCGGGCCGGCGCCGTGATCGAGGTCCAGTCCCCGCCCCGGCGGTAGTGCCGCTCGGCCAGGCCCTCGTCGATCAGCTCCTCGGCTTCGCGGCCGGCGCGGGCGTCGATGTTCGGGCAGGCCCAGACCGCCTCCCCCGCCGCGTCGAAGAGGACGCACCCTTCCCGCATGCTGCTGGCGCTGACCGCGGCGACGTCGGCCGGGGCGGCGCCCGCCCGCGCCAGCGCCTCCTGGCAGCAGGTGCCGACCAGCCGCCAGCCCTCCTCGGCGTCGAAATCGAAGCCGCCGGGCCAGCCGGGGACCGGATGGTAGACCCACTCCCGCTGCGCCAACCCGAGCAGGCGGCCGGCGGCGTCGAAGACCAGCGCCCGGCAACTGCCGGAGCCGACGTCGACGGCGAGGACGAGCGGACGCGTCGGGGCGGTCGCCTCGCTCATCGTCGTCCCCCGACCGCCGCGGCGGCGGTCACGGCCGGCCGGTTCAGGCAGCCGTCGAGCGACCCGTCGGCGAGAAAGGCGACTAGGTTGCGGCAGACGACCTCGGCCCCGAGGTGGGCCGCCTCCCGCGTCGCCCCCGCGATGTGGGGCGTCGCCAGCACGTGGTCCAGGCGGAGGAGCGGATCGTCGGCGACCGGCGGCTCGGGGCTGAAGACGTCAATCACGGCGCCGGCGATCGCCCGCCGGCCGAGAGTCTCGCGCAGCGCCGGGCCGTCGACCAGCTCCGCCCGCGCCGCGTTGACCAGGACGCTCGTCGGCCGCAACAGCGCCAGCTCGCGGGCGCCGAGCATCCCCCGCGTCTCGTCGGTCAGCCGGGCCGCCAGCACCACCAGGTCCGATCCGCTGAGCACCTCGTCGAACGCCGCCACCTT
>JBBSNJ010000635.1:0-2775 GCA_038232775.1 Thermomicrobiales bacterium | reverse complement strand
TGGCGACGGTGACGTCGCGCTGGAGGCGGCGGACGGTGGCGTCGATCTGATCGAGCGGGACCGAGAGGCGGACGACGGCGCCGTCGGAGCGAGGGACGGCGGCGGCCACCGAGAGCGCGTCCTGACCCAACGTCGCGTTCCCCGGCTCGAGGGGAAGCGCGTCGCGGGCACGGGCGCGGGCGGCGACGATCTCCGGCCGCCGACCGTAGTTCCCGAGCGAGGCGGCGTCGAACCGCGAGTCGCCGAGGACGCGACCGTCGGCGGCGACGACGGTGAGGTGCGCTTCGAGCAGGACGCCGAGACGGTCGGCGAGGAGTTCGATCGCGCTGGGATCGGGGTTCTGGTCGAGGGCGGGACCGACGATCTCGCCGGCCAGGCGGGCGCCCCCGAGGAGTTGGTCGGCGAGGCGGTCGACGTAGAGCTCGCGGAGGGCGGCGGCGAGGTAGGCGCCGAGGACGGCCATGACGACGACGACGACGGCGGCGTAGGTGAGCGTCAGGCGACCGCGCAGGGTGCGCGGGGCACGCCGGGCGGCGGCCCGCAGGAGGTGGGGCGGCGCGAGCCAGGGCGGAGCGCGGCCCTCCGGGGCTGGCATCTCAGCCCGGATCGGGCTCCGACCCCGGTTCGGGGACGAAGCGGTAGCCGAAGCCGCGAACCGTTTCGATCCGGCGGGGGCGGCTCGGGTCGTCTTCGATCTTGGTCCGCAGCCAGCGGACGTGGACATCGACGGTGCGGGTGTCGATCGGGAACTCGTAGCCCCAGACGCGCCGCAGCAGGGCATCGCGGGAAAGCACGATCCCCGGGTGAGACGCGAAGTGGTGGAGGAGGTCGAACTCCTTCGGTTTGAGGGCGAGAGTCCGACCGCCGATGCTGACCCGACGGCGAGCGGGGTCGATGTGGACGTCCCCGATGGCGACGGTCGGTGGGGGCGGCGCGACGCCGTCCGCCGAGGGAGCCGGGACGGGGACAGACGGGGTGGCGGCGGGCACCTGGCCGGAGGGGACCATCTTGGCGCGGCGGAGCATCGCCCGGACGCGGGCCAACAGCTCCCTCATCGCGAACGGCTTCGCGAGGTAGTCGTCGGCGCCGAGCTCCAGTCCGAGCACTCGGTCGACCTCTTCGCTCTTGGCCGAGAGAAGGAGGATCGGCACCGTCGATTCGGCGCGGAGGGTGCGACAGACCTGGAACCCATCGAGACCGGGGAGCATGATGTCGAGGACGACCATGTCGGGGTGACGGGCACGGGCGGACGCGAGCGCCTCGTGCCCCGTGCCGGCGATGGAGACGGCGTACCCTTCGCGCTGGAGGGTGTACCCGACCGCCTCGATCAGGGCCGGCTCGTCGTCCACGAGCAGGATGGTGGCGCCGGCCAACGTCGCAGGCTCGGCCCGCGTTGACATCACCCGACTCCCCTCCATCGCCCCGTGCCCTCGCCGGCTCCCCGGCCCGGACCCGCTGATTGGTAGTATAGCGATGGATCACGAGCGTACCCGCCGGCGTCGCCGGCGCGGTCTGAGACAGAGAGGACTCGGAGCGTGATGGCCAGTCCTCGCTCGCCGCGGGGGGCGCTCGCGGCCGGCTTCGCTGGAGCGTCGGTCGTGGCGGCGGTGACGCTCGCCTACGCCTCCTTGATCGAACCTCGATTGCTGCGCGAGCGGCGGTTCCGGGTCGGAGTGCCCGGACTGCCGCCAGCGCTCGAAGGGCTCCGGATCACCCACCTCACCGACTTCCACGTCGGGATGAGCGGAACCCACGGGCCGACGCTACGGCGAGCGGTCGCCCAGGCGCGGGCTTGGGAGCCCGAGCTGGTGGCGCTGACCGGGGACTTCGTCCACGGCGGTCGGTGGGAACCGGAGGCCGATCTGTTCCGCGGCCTGGCGCGGGCGGCCCCGACCTTTGCGGTCCTGGGGAACCACGACCTAATCGCCTCGCCCGCGGCGGCTGATCGCATCGCGGCCAAGCTAGAGGCACAAGGGGTCCGAGTTCTGCGCAACGAGCACCGCGTGGTGTCGGTCCGGTGCGAGCGCGACCTCGTCGTGGTGGCAGTCGACGACCCGAGTCTCGATCGCGACGATTTGCCGGCGGCGATGGTCGGACTGCCCGCCCTCCACGATCCGCGCCGGCCGGCGATCCTGCTCGGGCACGCGCCCGAGATCGTCGACGAGGCGCCGCCGTCCCGCTTCGCGCTGACCCTCGCCGGCCACACCCACGGCGGCCAGATTCGGATCTCGCCGTTCTCCCGGCGGACGCCCCTCGATCTGCCGATGATCGCCGGCGGTTTGGACTCGCCCTACGCCCGGGGCACCCATCTGGTCGACGGCAACCCACTCTACGTCAACGCCGGCCTCGGAGTATCGGGCATCCCGCTCCGGTTCCTGGCGCCGCCGGAGGTCGCCTTCTTCACCCTGACGGGGCAGATCGATGCCTCGCGGGACGAGGACGATCCTGACCGCTTCCTGATCAAGGAGTCGAACGGGCGGAGAGACTGAGACGGAATCTGAGCGGAAGCTCGGAATGAAGTCCTCACCACCCGGCCCTTCTCCCGTGCGCGGGAGAGGGGAGGCGTTCCCAGTCCCGTTAGCGGGGTGAATCAACCGGATCCCGGGTAAAACATGCGCGGGGGACGGCAGCGAGCCGCCCCCCACGGGAGAACTCTTTGCTTTACCGGCCGCGCTTGCGCTAGCGGCCTATCATCTTCTTCATGGCGATCGCGCCGATGCCGGCGAGGGCCGCCTTGGCGACGGGGCTGTCGAGCATCCCGCCGCCGCCGGCCTG
>JBBSNJ010000634.1:0-2775 GCA_038232775.1 Thermomicrobiales bacterium | reverse complement strand
GCCAAGATCGCCGTCGCCGTCTGCGTGATCGGGGCCGTCTTCGGCGAACTGGTTGGGGCGAAGGCGGGGCTGGGCTACCTGCTGACCCGCTCGCTGGCCCAGTTCCAGACCGAGCGGGTGGTCGCCGCGATCGTGCTCCTGTCGCTGTTGGGGGTCGGTTTGTTCGGGGTGGTGGCGGCCGCCGAGCGGGCGCTGCTGCCGTGGCGGCGTCACTTGGGGTCGGGGTCGGGCTGAGCACCGAGCGGCGGGAGTGGGAACGCGGCGGGCGAGGGCACCGACGGGGAAAGAGCGGGCGCCGCGGCAACACGGCGCGGCCGGCTGGCGCGTTGGAGGGAGCGAGGGGGGGCGATCGAGTCCCTCCCGCTGGCGGCGGCGGCGGCGGGAGGCGAGCAAAGGAGCGACGGCGATGCTATCGGAGCAACGACGCGGTGGGCGGCGTTTCGCGGTCCTGATTCTCGTCCTGACGCTGGCGTCGAGCTGGCCGCTGCCGGCCGGAGGGGCGGCCGGCGCCGCGGACGGCGGCGGGGCGTCGCTGACCGTCCACGCCCGGATGTGCCCGCCCCAGTACGTCGCGAACGCTTTCTACGCCGATTGCCACGACCGGCCGCTTTCGGCCGGCTTCACCTACACGGCGATGGGGCCGGAGCGGGTCGAGGCCGAGACGGACGCCGCCGGCGATGTCCGGTTCGTCGATCTGGCGCCCGGCGAGTACGTCGTCGGGGAGGGGGAGATCCCCTTCGACTTCATCGACCGGCTGGTCTCGTTCTGCGCGCCGGTGATCGCCCCCGGCACGCGCTTTCCGTTCGAGTCGCTGCGGCGCGGGGTCCGGCTCGACCTGGCGGCGGGGGACGCCGTCGTCTGCGATCTCTACTACGTCGGCAGCGACGCGCGCGGTTTGCCGAGCGCGGACCTGACGATCCACAACCGGCTCTGCCCGCCTGGCTTCGCGGGGCGCGATTTCTACGGCGCTTGCCACGATACGCCGGCCCCGGCCCGCCTCGAGTTCTCGCTCGACGGCCCGGACCAGGCGACGGCGTCGACCGACCAAGCGGGGAACACCGCCTTCCGGGTCGCGAGCGGCCGCTACGAGGTGCGGGGCGGGGTGCCGGGGGAGTTCGCGACGCTGGCGGTCTTCTGCGCGCCGGCGGCGGCACCGGCGACCCGGTTCCCGTTCACCCTGATCGGCGGGGGGACGCGGGGACCCACCGATCTGGTCGGGATCGAGCTCGATTTGGCCGCCGGCGACGCGGTCGTCTGCGACTGGTACAACACACCGGAGGGCGGGCGCTGAGGCGGGCGGCCGGCGGCGCTTCTTCGCGGGTCGGGGGTCGGGAGGGGAATCGGTGGTCGGGGCGATCGATCTGGCCGAGAAGCTGGCGGGGTTCGACGACCATTGGGGACCGCGGACGGTGGCCCGCTTCAACGGCCACGACGTGATGGTCGTCAAGGTGCTGGGAGAGTTCGTCTGGCACCGGCACGAGGAAACGGACGATCTGTTCTTGGTGCTTGCGGGGCGGCTGACGATGCGGCTGCGGGAGGGAGAGCTGACGGTCGGGCCGGGGGAGTTGTTGGTCGTCCCGCGGGGCGTCGAGCACCAACCGTTTGCGGCCGAGGAGACGCACCTGCTGTTGATCGAGCCGACGGGGACGCCGAACACCGGTGACCCGGCGACGGCGGCGCCGCGGCGGGAGGCGTGACTGGACGCCGAGCGGGTCAGGGATTGCGGGACCGGTGGGGACGCTCCATGATTGGCGAGGGCGCAGGCAGCGAGGGGAGAGGGGCGCCCCGGCGGACCGGGAGTGCTGAGGAGAAACGATGGAGCGAGAGCCACCGCCGCTCGAAGGCGAGGGAGGCTGGGATCCTCCCGAATCGGTCTTCCCGTGGGACGAGTTCATCGAGGAGGATTCGGGGATCCTGCTCGGGAAGCCAGTGATCAAGGGGACGCGGTTGTCGGTCGAGTTCGTCCTTGATCTGTTCGCTGCCGGTTGGTCGGAGCAGCAGGTGCTCGACAATTACCCGCGCTTGAGCCTGGAAGCGGTTCGGGCCGCCTTTGCCTTCGCCGCCGACCGGCTTCGGGATCAATCTGGAATGCAGCGCGATCTCGCCGCTCGTTGATGCGCTTCCTCGCCGACGAGCATTTCCCCCGTGCCAGCATCGAGCGGCTGCGGAGCGCGGGCCACGACGAGGCGGCGGTCGCGGAAGGGGCGGTGGGGAACTCTGATCGGGCGAACATCGCGTTCGCCATCCAGGAGCAGCGGGTCATCCTGACCTTCGACCGGGACTACGGAGAGCTCATCTACCGGCTGGGCGTTCCGGCGCAGCAGGGTGTGATCCTCCCCCGACTCCACTCGCCGTCGCCAGAGGAACCGGCCGCGCACGTCCTCCGGCTGCTTGCCGATCCGACCACTGCTATCTTGGGCAAGTTCGTCACGGTCGGTCGTCGTCATGATCGACGTCGGCCATCACCGTAGGCTGGTCGTGATACGCAATCTGGGTGATCGCTGCCGCTTCCCGGGCCGACGCCCTCCTCCCCGACCCCCTTGCCCCTGTCCCGCGCGCGGGACAGGGGAGAAAGTCCCACTCCCAGTAGCGGAACGGTTCAACCGGACTCCGTGTCATTCTCCTTGGAGCCGACGGCCGGACTCGAACCCGCAACCTGCGGTTTACAAAACCGCTGCTCTGCCGTTGAGCTACGTCGGCGCGGCACCCGGCGGGTGCCTTTGGTCAGTATCGGCCGGTGGTGGCGGGAGCGTCAACGGCGGGCCGGGTCCGGGG
>JBBSNJ010000633.1:0-2785 GCA_038232775.1 Thermomicrobiales bacterium | reverse complement strand
CCGTGGTCCACGCCGTGGTTCACCCCGCACTCGGGCAGCCCGCCCGGATCGAGCACGTCCGGCGAGCGGTGGCGGCGGCGGTGGTGGCCGCCGACGCCGCCCGATTGCGCACGCTGGCGCTGCCGCTGCTCGGCGCCGAGACGGGGATCGCCGCCGCCCATCCTGAACCGTTCGTGCACGCCGTGGTCGACGAGTTGGTCGGGTGCTTGCGGCGCGGTGTCGTCCGGCTCGATCGGGTCGTCCTGGTCTGCCGCTTCGATGACCGGCATCAGCTCGCGGCGGCGGCCCTCGGCCGGGCGCGGGCGCGGGCGTGGACGGCGCCGGAATGAGCCGGGAGCGTCGTCGCGGTGATCCTCTCCGCCGCTGGCGGTTGGAGCCCGCGGCGTGGCGAGCGGCTCCGCTCGTCAGCCAGGGGCGCCTCGATCTGGCGCTGCGCTGGCGCTCGGCCGCCGGTCTCCCCATCGCCCGAGACCGCTATCGGGCGATGGGACTCCCCGACGACGCCGTGCGGGAAACGCTCGCCCGAGTGCGGTCGGTCGCCGACTGGGACGCCGCCTGGACCTGGACCGCCCAGCGCTTCTTGGGGGAGGTGCGGCGCCCCGACGGGGCGGCCGGCGAGGCGGAGATCGCCATCATCCGGCGGCGGGCCGCGCTCTGCTACCACATCGCCCAGTTCTTGACCGACGACGACCCGCGGAAGCGCCGCGCTCTCCGGGCCTCGGCGACGGCGATCTTCGCTCAGTCGATCCCGGCGCTGCGGCCCGTGATCGAGCGGGTCGAGATTCCCTGGAGGACGGCGCGATTGCCGGCCTTCCTGGTTCGGCCCGAGGCGACGGCCGGCCCCGTTCCGCTGGCGGTGATCCTCAACGGCAGTTCCACGGCCAAGGAGGAGACGATCGCCTGGGCGGCCGCGTTCCTCGACCGCGGTCTGGCCGTCCTCGCGCTCGACTGGCCGGGAACCGGCGAGGCGGGGCAGCGATCGGCGATTACGGCTGACTGCGACGACTTGACGGAGGGCGTCGTCGGGCTGGCGGCGGCCGACCCGGCGCTCGACGAGGGCCGGATCGGCGTGGTCGGATTCAGCCTGGGCGGGGCGCTGGCGGTCCAGGCGGCGGCGGCCGACCGGCGGATCGCGGCGGTGGTGGCGGTGACGCCCCCCTTCGACGCGAGCGCTTGGTTTCCGCGGACCAGTCCGCTGCTCCGTCAGCTCCTCGTCGGCGGCGCCGGCGCCGACGCTCTCCTCGAGACCGCCGCGGGCTTCGCGCTGCCGGAGCCGCTGCGTCGCTTCCGGACGCCCCTGTTGGTCTTTGGTGCGGGACGCGATCTGGTGGTGCCGCCCGACGAGGCTGTCCGCCTGGCGGCAACCGCCGGCGATGTCGCCACGCTCGTCTGGTTCCCCGACGGCGGCCACGGCCTCTACGCGCAGATGCCGCGGTGGACGGAGGACGCGGCCGTTTGGCTGGCGGCTGTCACCGCGCCGCTTCCGCTCGAGTCCACCGGGGTGGACGCCGGACTCCCGCCTCCCGTGTCAGGCGAGCCGAACCCGGCACCGCCCAACTTCTCCCCGGAAGAGACGGCACCGGCCGTCGGCCTTTGACCTCCCGCCCCGATGGCAGGAGTGCTCTCTCCTCCTGACCAGAGCCAAGGAGCGTCGCCAGCCCATCGAGTGACGGGGTCGGCCCTAGCCCACTCGCGGGAACTGGGAGGCAATTCAGCCGCCCGTCGAACGCTGCGGGGTGCTGGAGAGCGGCCTTCTCCCCCAACCCCTGCTCGGAATCAAGGTGGATGCTCTCAATCCCGGCCAGAGGCCCTCACGCGAACCTCGGGTCATCACTCCCCTCACCCAGAGCGCCCCTCACCCCCGGCCCCTCGCCCGTGCGCAGGAGAGGGGAGCCCGACCCGCTTCAGGCAGCGGAACGGCGCGCCCGGACACGGCCTCCATGTGGTCACCTCTGATCCCTCGGGAGCCAGCTGAGCCCCCTTGAGGGGGCTTCGTCGCTTCAGCCCGGTCCCTTTAGGGCCGGGCGACGCCGATCCGCCGAGCGCCGAAGGGGTGAAGACCTATCCCTAGAGAACCGAGACCGGTCCCCCGGATCCCGTTTGACTCGTGCACGAGAGAGGGCCCGGCGTGACTGCCCCCGACGGAACGCGGCAGCATTCACCGGATGCCGTCAAAGAGTCGACCCCGGAATAGATTATGTCGCCTTGATTCGGTTAGTTGACCCTCGCACTCAGGTGGCTACATCCTCGCCACCCCTTAGCGTTTACGGCTTCGCCGTCATCCTCCAGTGGTGGCCGATCCCGCGAGAGCAACGCCACTCTTCGCACCTCTCGGCTCAGCCATTCGCCCATCTATACTTCACATAAGACTCAAGATGCTGGTCGAAGCCCGCGCGGAAGGCGCCCGTACCGAGGCAACCTGAGCAGCTTGACGCCTCTCCAACCCCGCCCGTACACTCCGAGCGGCGACCGGTCGCCCAAACCGCGTCGGCCGCCGCCGCCCCCGATGCCGTGGGGGCGTTTTTGTGCCTCACGCCCTTCCGCCCACGTCCGAGCCGCCGGCCGCCCCGCGGCGTCTGCCCGGTTCCTGCCCGCCCGCCCGAGCGCCTGGCCCGCCCGGGTCGCGCGCCCCGGAGGACTCCATGGCGACCGAAGAGCTGCTGCCCGAGGTGCGGGCGATGATCGCCGAGCGGCGGGAGCGCGGCGTCCTCGGCCTGGCCGACCGGCTCGGACCCGCGGAGTGGGCTGATCTCGTGCCCCGGCTCGAACCCGGCGAGGTGGCGGT
>JBBSNJ010000632.1:0-2801 GCA_038232775.1 Thermomicrobiales bacterium | reverse complement strand
CCCCCTACCCCCTCTCCCGCCGCGGCAGGAGAGGGGGGACGAAGCTCGAGTGTTCAGCCGCATCCGGTATGAGTCATAGGTCATCCGGATGAATCGCGGGTGTTCCCCCGGCGGTCCGCGACCAGGCTCCCCCTTGCCCCTGTCCCGCGCACCGGGAGAGGGGACGGGGGTGAGGGCCGGCGGCGGCCGCGGGAAGGCAAAGTATGCTTCCGGATCCCGTATCACTCCACCCCATGCCTGGGTCTTGGACAGGCGCCGCCGACCTCGAGTCAGGCTCCGTCGCTGCCGGCCCAACCCGGAGGGTTAGCGAGAGCGAGGCCCGACCGATCCGACTGCCGATGAGCGCCCGCCCACCCCATCGTCGGCGCACTCGAGCCAAGGTTGGCGATCGCCGGTCGGAAGGCGCCTACAAGCCTGAGCCGTCGCCGGCCCCGACCCCCCCCTTTTGACCCTCGCGGGTCTCTCCCAAGGAGCACGATCGCCGTCTTCGCCTCGCCACCGACGCCCACGGCAAACTCTGGTCGAACACTGGCGCTGCCACGCCAGGAAGCCCGCCATCGGCTGCTTGCGGACGGGGGCCATCGTCGGGGCATCTCGTTGGCTTGACCACCCCCTGCCGACCGTTCAGTTCCCTAGAAAGGATCACCCGGATCGAGCGCCAGACCGTCCCCGACCTAACCCCTCGCGGCACAGCCCACGCCACCCGCCGCCAACTGGTGAACGTGCCCCGAGCGCAAGCGCGGCGGGTGCGTGGGAATCTGTCGCGCCCCCTCAAGCGACCTGCGACGGCGGCGACCGCCGCGAGAGGAGCAGCGAGATCATCGCCGGCGAACGCGCCGGGGGTCAGAGCCGTCGCAGCGCCGGGAGCAGCTCCCGCTCCGCCCAGCGGCAGAACGGGGCCTGCTGCTCGGCGCCGATCTGGACCAGCGCCAGCTCGGTGAAGCCGGCCTCGAGGAAGGGCTTGACCTTCTCGACGTACTCCCCGACGTCCGGCCCGCACGGCAACTGCTGCGCCACCTGCTCCGGCGTCACGAACTGGGTCGCCGCCGCGAACGACGACGGCCCCGGCAGGTCGGCGTTGACCTTCCAGCCCAACCCGAACCACCGGAACTGCTCGTGCGCCCGCTGCACCGCCGCCCCGCGGTCGGGGTCGTAGCAGACGGCCAACTGCCCAACCCGCGGCTTCCCGGCGCCGCCGGCGGCGTCGAACATCCGCCCCAGCTCCGGCTTCGGCTCGGTCGCGATCATCAGGTCGGCCTTCTCGCCGGCCAGCTCGCACGACTCCTCGCCCGAGACGGCGATCCCGATCGGTATCCGCGTCTCGGGCAGATCGTAGAGTCGGGCCGACTCGACGTCGAAGTGGTCGCCCCGGTAGTTGACGTGCTCCCCGTCGAGCAGCGCCGCGATGATCTCGACCGCCTCCGCCAGCATCTCGTGCCGGACGCCGACCGCGGGCCAGCGCTCCCCGACCACGTGCTCGTTCAAGTTCTCCCCGGCCCCCAGCCCCAGCCGGAACCGTCCCCCCGAGAGAATCTGCATCGTCGCCGCCTTCTGGGCGACAACCGCCGGGTGGTAGCGGAGAATCGGGCAGGTGACGTAGGTCATCAGCGGGATCCGCTCGGTGGCCTGGGCGGCCGCGCCGAGGATCGACCAGGCGTAGCCGGCGTGCCCCTGCTCTTCGAGCCAGGGGAAGTAGTGATCGCTGATCACCGAGAAGTCGAAGCCGGCGGCTTCGGCCCCCTGCAGGTCGCGCACGAGTTGGTCGGGGCGGCTCTGCTCGCACATCATGGTGTAGCCGAACGCGGTCACGGCACGCTCCTTCGGAATCGTCGTCACGGATCATGGCCGCCGCCACCACCCGGCAGCGTCCCGTGGCCGGTCCCCCGACGGCGCGAGCACGACGATCCGCGGCGGTGAAGCCGCCGCCCCGGCGAACCCGCCTCCGGCCGGCGGCGCGGGCGCAATGGCCGTGCCATCCGGCCGCCGTCGCGGCGCCCTCGCCCGTCGCGACGGCTCGCTCTTGGAGTCGAGGTTCGGGCAAGCGCCGCGGCCCTCCCCCACCCTGGCCCGCGCCCCGGAGCGAACGGCGGGGAGAGCGGGCCGGCATCGCGGCACAACTGATCACCCCGAACCGCCCCCGCGCTGGGCGGCGGCGCCAGCGGCCGGAGCGCTCCCCAGCGGCACGGGGACGCGGCCGGGGGAGCGCGGTCCGCCGTACACTAGGGGGAACCCACCTCGCCGTTCCCACCCCAGGAGGCACCCCCGATGCTCCAGCCCGTCCGCGCCGCGCTCCTCGCGGCGCTCTGCCTGACCGTCGCCCCCCCGGTATCCGCGGCTCAGACCCCGGTCGACGCCGCCACGCCCCCGGAGTCCTGCCTTGCCCTGGAGACGTACCCGGTCCCCGCCGGCGACCGCCCGCACGACGTCGCCCCCGCCGCCGACGGCGAGCGCGTCTGGTACACCGGCCAGGGCAGCGGTGTCATCGGCCGGCTCGACCCGGCGACGGGCGAGGTCGAGCGCGTCCCGCTGGGCGACGGCTCGGCTCCCCCCGGCGTGATCGTTGGTCCCGATGGCGCCGCCTGGGTCACCGACGGCGGTCTCAACGCCCTCGTCCGCGTCGACGCCGAGACCTTGGCCGTCGAGACCTTCCCGCTGCCGCCCGAGACCGGCTATGCCAACCTGAACACGGCCGTCTTCGACCCGGACGGCGCCCTCTGGTTCACCGGCCAGAGCGGGATCGTCGGCCGCCTCGATCCGGCCTCGGGCGACCTC
Source organism: Thermomicrobiales bacterium (assembly GCA_038232775.1). Lineage (GTDB taxonomy): Bacteria > Chloroflexota > Chloroflexia > Thermomicrobiales > UBA6265 > JBBSNJ01. The sequence continues at coordinate 29 of JBBSNJ010000632.1, read as the reverse complement.
CGGATCGCCGCCGCGCCGCGTGGCCCTGG
>JBBSNJ010000631.1:0-2802 GCA_038232775.1 Thermomicrobiales bacterium | reverse complement strand
GGACGTCGAGGCCGGCACCCCGGACGAGCCCTGGTTCACCAAGGCGACGGCGTTCAGCGGCCCCTTCGCCATCTCCTCCTACGACGAAGGCCAGAGCCTGGTGCTGACCGCCAACCCCCACTACCCGGTCCCGTACCGCCTGCAGACGATCTCCTACCGGCTGGTCGATGACCCGCAGACCCAATTCCTCCTCTACCAGAACGACGAGGTCGACCTGACGCCGCTGGCGGTGCCCGAGGCCGACAACATCAGGAACGACGACCCGACCTACCGCGAGGAGCTGCGCGAGATCCCGCAGTGGTGGGAGTACAACCTCTACCTGCGCAACCAGTCGCCGCCGTTCGACGACGAGAAGGTGCGGCGCGCCTTCATGCTGGCGATCGACAAGGAGGCCATGCTCCAGACCGTGCTCAAGGGGCTGAACCCCGGCATCAGCGGCATCTACTACCCCGGCCTGGACGTCTACGAGGAGGTCGCCGGCCCCGCCTTCGACCCGGCGGCGGCGGTCGCCGAGCTGGAGCAGTCGAGCTACGGCGGCGCCGACACCCTGCCGACGATCAGCTTCTGGTCGACCGACGAGGCGCAGGCGGGGACCGAGGGCCGGATCGCGGCGGTGCTGCAAGAGATGTGGCGGCAGAACCTGGGGGTCGAGGTCGAGATCCGGATCGTGCCGACCTACGACGAGATGCTCCAGTCGGACGTCCAGATCGCGATCGGCGGCGAAGCGCTGCACTACCCCGACGCCAGCAACGCCGTCTCGTACCTTCTCTGCCGCTCCGGGTCGAACATCGCCCAGTACTGCGACGAGGCCTGGGAAGCCAAGGTCGAGGAGGCGACCCGGACCCAGGATCAGGCGGAATCGATCGCGCTCTACCGGGAAGCGCAGCAGGAGCTGATCGACCGCGCGATCCTCTATCCGATGTACCAGCAGGTCGTCTACCTGCTGGTCAAGCCGCGGGTCAAGAATCTGGAAACGACGGCGATGTACACCTATCCCAATCTCGATCAGGTCTACATCGCCGACGAGTAGCCTGGGGCGGCGCCGCCGGCTCGCCCGGCGGCGCCCGCTCCCGCCGTCCATCGCCGACCGCCCGGAGGAGGGGACCCGATGCTGGCGCGCTACGTCGCCCGGCGCTTGCTGCTGGCGGTTCCGGTGCTGCTCGCGGTGATCTTCGTCACCTACGCCCTGGCGATCTACGGCCCGAGCGACCCGGTCGCCACCCTGGTCGGCCAAACCGAGCAGCGGGGCAACCAGGAGCTGATCGACCGCCTCCGCCACGAGTACGGCTACGACCGGCCGTTCCCCGTCCAGTACGTCGACTACGTCGGTAAGCTGGCGCGGGGCGACTGGGGCGTCTCCCTCCAGCGCCAGGGGCAGTCGGTCCGCTCGCTGATCGCGCGGGCGATGCCGGTCTCCTTCCAGCTCGGCCTGGTCGCCCTGGTCATCCTGCTGAGCGTGGGCATCCCGCTCGGCATCCTGGCGGCGGCGAAGCAGAACAGCCTGCTCGACCGCCTGATCGTCTCCGGCGCGATCCTCTCCGACTCCGTCCCCTCGTTCGTCTTCGCCCCGATCCTGCTCGTCTTCTTCGTCATCGAGCTCGGCTGGATCGACTCCGCGGTCGGCTGGGACGGCATCCTCAGCCAGAAGATCATCCTGCCGGCCGCGATCCTGGCCCTCGGCCCGATGCTGCTGATCGTGCGCCAGACGCGTTTCGCCATCATCGAGGTGCTGCAGCAGGACTACGTGCGGACGGCGCGGGCCAAGGGGCTGCGGGCGCGCTCGATCGTCTGGCGCCACGTGCTGCGCAACGCGCTCCAACCGGTGGTCACCCTGGCCGGGCTGATCGCCGCCTCGTTGGTGACCGGCGCCATCTTCATCGAGGAGATCTTCGGCATCCCCGGTCTCGGCCAGTTGGTCGTGCTCGGGCTGCGGCGCAACGATCTGCCGCTGCTGATGGGGACGACGATCGTCGGCGCCGCGATCGTCGTCCTCGCCAACCTCGTCGTCGATCTGCTGTACGCCCTGCTCGACCCGCGGGTCAAGTACGGCTAGGGCGCGGTCGGGTTCGGTCCGCTGATCGTGGCGGGTGGGGGCGGCGGCGTCTCCCCGACGGCCCGACGGCTGGGCAACGGCAACCAATCCGGCCCCGGGGGCCGTGGAGCGAGCGCGATGGGCACCACTACGCTGACGCTGCGGGACACCGCCGAGACTCGGGAGCAGCTCGCGCAGCGCAGTCTGTGGCGGGACGCGCTGCGCGACGCCAGCCGGAACCCCTTCGCCGTCGGCGGGGTGGTGATCGTCGTCCTCTTCGTGCTCGCCGCCCTGGCCGGGCCGGCGATCACCCCCTACGACTACCGGACCCAGGATCTGCTCAACGCCGAGCAGCCGCCGTCGCGGGCGCACTGGCTGGGGACGGACGAGCTCGGCCGCGATTTCTTCAGTCGGATCCTCTACGGGGCGCGGACGGCGTTCCTGGTGGCGACGATGGTGACGCTGGTCGGCGGTTCGCTGGGGGTCGTCCTGGGAGCGGTCGCGGCCTTGTCCGACCGCTTCCTGGGCGGCCTGATCATGCGTTTGACCGACGTGCTGCTGGCGTTCCCGTTCCTGCTGCTGGCGGTCTTCGCCAACGCGACGCTGCGCCCCCGCGTCCAGAGCTGGATCGAGGCCCTCCACGGGGCGACCGGCATCGGCTTCCTCCAGAACCGCTTGCTGGCCGACTATCTGGTCGTCTTCGGCAGCCTGGCCCTCGTCTCCTGGCCCGGCATGGCGCGCCTGGTGCGCGGGCAGGTGCTCTCGCTCCG
>JBBSNJ010000630.1:0-2803 GCA_038232775.1 Thermomicrobiales bacterium | reverse complement strand
GGGGAATTGGCTCCCCATCTCCTGCCGCAGCGGAAGTTGGAGACGGGAGGTGAGAGCCGTTCCTCCGTCAACGTCACCCCCTACCCTCCCGGCGGCGGCGGGATTGCACCGCTCGTCGGTGCCGCCCCGTCTGCCGCCGCGCCCCCATCGACCCCGCCCTCGATCGGCAGCAGATCGAGCAGCGACCGGGCCGGAGAGGTGCCCTCCAGCGGTCGTTCGAAGACCGCGTTCTGGGCGAAGTCGGTGACGACCAGATCGCCGTCGGGAGAGACGGCGACGCCGATCGGGCGCTCGAACGGCTCGTCGGCCGCGCCCTCGGTGATCGCCGGCCGCGGCTCGCCGCCGGGACCGAACACCTCGATGCTGCCGGTCTCGGCCGACGAGGCGTAGAGCGTCCCGTCCGGACCGAAGGCCAGGTACGGCTGGAAGCTCGGCGGGACCCCGCCCGGCTCGATCTCCGGCCAGGCGGCGACCGGCCACTGGGCGACCGGCTCGCCGCCTTTGGTGAAGACCGAGATCCGGCCATTGCCGGAGTCGGCGACGTAGACCAGACCGTCCGCCCCCAGGGCGACCCCGACCGGCTCGAACAACTGCCCCGGTCCGCTGCCGAGGCCGCCCCACAGCCGGCGGAAGCTGCCGTCCAGGCCGAAGACCTGGATCCGCTCGTGGCCGGTGTCGGCGACGAAGATCTCCTCGTCGCCGACCGCGACGTCGCGCGGGCCGAAGAACCCGCCCGGTTGGTCGCCGACGTTGGCCGGGTCGTCGCCGGTATCGACCTTCTCCCGCAGCCCGCCGGCGTCGGCCGGGGCGCCGATCTCCCGGATCAAATCCCCCTCGGGGGAGAGGACGACGACCCGGTGGTTCCAGGTGTCGGCGACGTAGATGCGCCCCTCCGGGCCGACCTCGACCCCGGTCGGGCCGAAGCCCTCGCCCCCGCCCGCCAGTTGGAGCGGATCCCCCTCGCCGCCCCAGGCGCCGAGGAACCGCCCCCCAGCGTCGAAGCGCTCGACGCGGGCGTTCCGCTGGTCGACGACGTAGGTCGTCCCGTCGGGGGCGACGGCGACGCCGAGCGGGCCGTCGAACTGGCCGGGGGCCGAGCCGGGGCCAGGCCGGTCGCCGAGGTCGTAGGGGCCGGTGGTGGGGAAGACCCGCGCCGACAGCGCCGGGTCGAGCCCGACCGCGACCGTCTCCGGGTCGCCCGGCTCGATCCCCTCGCGGAAGAGGAGGAAGCGGATCCCCTCACCCCACCGGTCGGGGGAGACGAGCGCCCGCAGGAAGGGCGCCGCGTCGGAGGCGAGGTAGGCGGGGGGGACGCGGTTGCGCCAGGCGTAGAGGCGCGGCGTGTAGCCGGCCTCGGCCAACCCGGTCTCGCCGGCGGCGATCACGACCTGGGCCTCGGCCAGCGCGGCCTGCCCTTGGTCGACGACCCGGAAGTCGGGGAACTCGCGGAAGTACCACTGGAACGGCCAGCGGACCGCGGGCTCGGCGGCGATCTCGAGGCCGTGGCCACCCGGCACGTCGCGGACCGAGCCGTCGTTCAGGGTCACGTCGCGCGACAAGCGCTCGATCCGCTCGACGATTGGGCGGACCGCCTCGGTCGGGGTCCGCTGCGCCAGCAGCTCGGTCCCCTCCGGCCCACGGTCGAAGCCGAGCAAGATCGCGGAGCGGAGCGTGAAGGCGCCGAGCAGCAGCCCGGGGACGAGCAGGGCGGCCAACCCCACCTGCCGCCCGCGGCCGGCCGCGACCTCGCCCCCCGCCAGGGCAAAGACGGCGTAGGCGAGCGGGACGACGACCAGCATGGCGACGACGACCGCCGGCACGACCCCGCCCGAGACCTGCCCGATCCGGCCGATGGCGGCGGCCAGGGCGAGCAGGCCGACGATCAGGCCGAGCACGGCCAGCGCCAGCGCGCCGCCCGCCCCGCGCCCCACGTCGCGCCAATCGACGGCGGCGAACGCGTCGCCCAGCACGCCGCCGCCGAGCAGGACGAGCGGCAGCGCGACCTGGACAGCGTCCCCCGGGGCCCGACCGGCGCTGAAGCTCCAGAGACAGAAGGCGGCGACGAACCAGCCACCGAAGACGGCGCGGCCGAGCCGGCCCTCGCTCGGGGTGGCCCGCCCCTTGACCGCGGCGACGACCCCGAGCAGGACCGCCAGCGGCTCGTAGAGCAGGATCGCCAGCAGGAAGAAGCGGACCGGCGTCTCGGTCGCCGACGACGCCAGCAACCGCCCCCAGGCGGCGAAGGTCTCCCCCACCCCGGCGATCGCCAGCGGCTCGCTGATGAGCCGCGTGAAGAGCACCAGCACCGCCCCGACGGCGGCCCCGGCGCCGGCGAGGAGGGCGCCCGGCGTCCCACTCAGCGCCGCCTGCCCGCGGCGGACGGCGCCGTCGGGGTCGACGAGCGCCGCGACCAGGACGCCGACCCCGAGCGAGAGCGCGACCGTCGGCGCGCTCGGCCCGGCGGCCAGCAGCGCCCCGAGGGCAAGACCTCCGACGACCGCCCAGCCCCGGATCGCCCCGGGCGTCGCTCCCGGCAGCCCCGGCCGCAGCAAGGCGACCAGGAGCAGGAGCGCGAGCGTTGCGGCCAGCCCCTCCGGGTCCCCGGTCCGCGAGGCGACGACGCGCGTCGGCGAGATCGCGGCCAGGACCGCCATCCCGAGCGCGGCGGCGCGGCCGACGAACGGGCGCAGGGCGAAGGCGAGCGGGACGACCGCGAGACCGGCGAGGGTCGGGACGAGCCGGGCGGCGACGTCGGAGCCGCCGAACAGGAAGAAGGCGAGCGCTTGCAGCAGGAGGAAGAGGG
>JBBSNJ010000629.1:0-2806 GCA_038232775.1 Thermomicrobiales bacterium | reverse complement strand
GCGCCCGTCGGCCGGAGGCCGACAACCGGCGTCACCGGTCCTCGAGCGAGTGGGGGGACAACGCTGCTGCCCGGCGCTGTAGGCCCACTCTGGCGCCGGGAAGCTGGCCGCAAACCGCGCCGTGGTGGCTACGCGCCCCGTCCTTCGGCCTCCGAGACGCTCCGGACTGGAGGGTGGAAGCCGGCGATCCGAGCCGAAAACCAAACTGTCCGGGAGAGAGTCCGCGCACCGGGAGAGGGGCTGGGGGTGAGGGCCGGCGGCGGCAGCGGGACGGCGAAGTATCCTCCCGGGCTCCGCATCACGTCGCCTCACTCCAGCGCCGCGATCTCCGCCTCCGTCAGCGCCGCCTCCTCGAACCACCGCCCCCAGAGCGCGTCCAAATCCTCACCCGCCGCCGCCTCGAACGCCGCCAGCAGGTCCTCCGGCTCCGCGATCCCGAACCGGTACGCCTCGGCGAAGCTCCGCAGCCCGGCGAAGAACGCGTCGTCCCCGATCTCTGACCGGATCGCCAGGAACCCGAGCGCCCCCTTGCCGTAGGCCGCCCAGGCGCGCTCGCTCGGGTCCTGCCCCTCCGCGATCGGCACGTCGGCGATCGCGTCCCCCCGCGCCAGCAGCGAGCGCGCCGGCCCGATCACCCACGCCCCCCGCTCCGCCGCCGCGACCTCGACCCCGGCCACCGCCTCCTGGTAGACCAGCGACGAGAAGGTCGCCAGCCCCTCGTTGACGAAGGTGTGCCGGTTCGAGTTGCTGCCGACGATCGCCCCCCACCACAGGTGCGCGACCTCGTGCGCCACCACCGTCTCGAACCCGGTCGCGGCGGCTGGGTCGTAGTCGGCCAACAGCGACCCACCGTCCAGGAAGACGATCCCCGACCAAGAGACGGCCAGCGCCCCGTTCAGCGGCGTCTGCACCAGATCGAGCTCCGCGTACGGGTACGGCCCGAACCGCTCCCCGTAGACCCCGAGCGCCTCCACCGCGACCGCGACCGCCGCTTCCCCGGCCGCCACCGCCCCTGGCTCCTCCGGCTCGACGTAGGCGGTGACCGTCGTCCCCCCTGCCTCGGCCGCCACCGCCCGGTAGTCGTCGTCGGCCACCAGCGTGAACTCCCGCGCCGGTCCGGCGACGAAGCGCCGCGCCACCAACTCCCCCCGTGCCTCCTCCCCGACCGCCACCCCCGAGGCGACCAGCGCCAGCCCAGCTGGCGCCGCCACCGTCACGTCGTACCAGGCACTCGCGGCGTAGGTCGGGTCCCCGAACGACGTCACCGGGTCGAGCACCCAGCCCGCCCCCTCCTCGTACACCGCCAGGACCGGGTGCCAGTCGGCCAGCACCCACGTCCCGTCCTCCGTGTCCCGCTGAAAGATCCCGTAGGAGCCCTCCGAATCGACCGGCACCCGCGTCGTGAACGCCAGCGAGACCGCCGCCTCGCCGCCGGGCACCAGCGGCTCCGCCAGCGGCAGCCGCAGCGCCGTCCCCTCCTCCTCCCAGACGGGCACCACCGGCCGCCCCCCGACCGTCGCCCGCTCGACCGTCAGCTCCCCCTCGCCGTAGTAGGCCGCGTTCGGGAAGGCCCGGAAATAGACCTCGTCCAGGGCCGTCCGCGCCGGGTTTCGGTACCGCACCTCGGCCACCCCCGAGAGGCTGCCGGCGTCGGGATCGAGCACCACGTCCATCGTGTAGACCGCCAGCTCGTCCTCCGTCGCCGCCCGCACCGCCGCCCGCTCGGCCGGCAGGACGTCGGCCAACCCCTCGGGCGCCACCGTCGCCGCCGCCGGCAGGGGACGCCCCCCGACCAGCAGCCCCAAGGCGACCACCAGGACGAGCCAGCCCCCCCTCGACCGAGCGGAGACGCGGCGCGCGCCACGGAGTCGCGCCCCGCGCGCAGTCGGGAACCAGTCGAGCATCAGCGGCCTCTCCTCACCCAGGGCACCATCCCGGCCCAACCTCGCCATCGCCGGCGACCCGGACGCGGCCGGATCCGCTTGGAGTGTACGAGGTCGCCCCCCCGCCCGCCGTCGGAGCGCGCCGCCCTCCTCCCCTCTCACCCGGACAGCTTCGGTCTCGGCTTCGCCCAGCGGACGTGGAGCGGCCATTTTGGAGGGGCGTGGCGGCCGAGGCAGGGCTCCGGCTCGGTTGCTCGCCGGCCGCACGGCCCCCCGAAGCCCCGGGCGGGGGCCAGAATCCAACCTGTCCGGGAGCGCGCGCCCTCCGGCGCCGCGCCGCCCCCCCAGCCCGCCTCGCCGCCGCCTCTCCAATGACAACGTGGCCCCCCCCGCGATCGCCACGCTCCCCGAGCCAGCTCCAGCCGGGTTCGTCGTCGGAGCTCGGGGACTCATACGGAACCCGGTTGAATCACCCCGCGATCGGGACTGTGAACGTCTCCCCTCTCCCGCGCACCGGAGAGGGGCTGGGGGTGAGGGCTTCCTCCCGGCGAACGCAACTGATCACCCGGATTCCGTATCAGACGAACTTCGGTTGAACCGTCCCGCTACCCGGAGCGGGACAAGCTCCCCTCTCCCGCGCACGGGAGAGGGGGAAGGGGGCCGGGGGTGAGGGCAACTCTCCGGCAACCACCACGGATCACCAGGATTCCGTATCAACCCCCGAGCGGCCCCCCCGACCGCCCCGTCCCCTGCGCCCAAACCCACACGGCACGGAGCCTGCGGCGCCCGACCGCGAACCGCGTCCCGCCCGCACCGCACCGCCCACCGCCTCCAACTGCCCCCACGCGGCCGGAACCCCGGCCCGCCGCCGCCAAGGAGACCGCCATGCCGACCGGTCGGACCCGCCGCTTCGCCCCCCTCGC
>JBBSNJ010000628.1:0-2809 GCA_038232775.1 Thermomicrobiales bacterium | reverse complement strand
CAGGCGCTCCTCGGCGGCGCGGCGGCGGCTCGCCGCTGGGGAAGCCGGGGCAGACCCCACGGCTGGACGGGGCCGCCGACCTGGCCGGGAGGAGGCGCCGCGCCCCCCGCGTGCTATCTTCGCCCGGCACGACCCGACCGCGAGCGAGGCTGCCGACGATGACCGACCAGAGCGATGACACCCCCGATCTCCGCCGCCGCCACCGGGCGAGCCTCTTTCCCTCGGTCGCGCTCTTCTACGACGAGCCGATCGAGCTCCGCCGGGGCGAGCGCCAGTACCTCTACGACGGCGCCGGCAAGCAGTACCTCGACTTCTTCGGGGGCATCGCCACCGTCTCCTCCGGCCACGCCATTCCCGAGATCAACGACCCGATCAAGGCCCAGCTCGACCGCGTCAGCCACACCTCGACCCTCTTCCTGATCCGCTCCCAGATCGAGTTGGCCGAGCGGATCAAGGGGATGACCCCGCCCAAGCTCGAGAAGGTCTTCTTCACCAACTCCGGCACCGAGGCCAACGAGACCGCCTTCCTCGTCGCCACCCTCGCCCGGAACTCGAACGAGCTGGTCGCCCTGCGCCACTCCTACCACGGCCGCTCCTTCGCGACCATCAACGCCTCCGGCCAGACTCCCTGGCGATCGAGCACCCTCTCCCCCCTCCACGTCCACTACGTCGGCAATCCGTATTGCTATCGCTGCCCCTGGGAGAAGACGTATCCGAGCTGCGGTCTCCTCTGCGCCCGCGACGTCGACGCGGTGATCCGGACCACCACCTCCGGCCGCCCCGCCGCCTTCGTCGCCGAGCCGATCCAGGGCGTCGGCGGCTTCGTCACCCCGCCGCCGGAATACTTCCAGGAGGTGAAGGCGATCCTCGACTGCCACGGCGTCCCCTTCGTCTGCGACGAGGTCCAGACCGCCTGGGGGCGGCTCGGCGCCGCCGACTGGGGGTTCCAGGCCTACGGCGTCGAGCCCGACGTGGTCGTCTTCGCCAAGGGGTTGGCCAACGGCATCCCGATCGGCGGGCTGATCGCCACCGACGAGCTGGCGGGGGCGATCCGCTCGCTGAGCCTCTCCACCTTCGGCGGCAACCCGATCGCGACCACGGCGGCGCTGGCCAACCTCAACTACATCGCCACCAACAACCTGCGCGAGAACGCCCGCCGCGTCGGGTCGTATCTGATGGAGCGCCTCTGGGGACTGGCCGAGCGCCACGACGCGATCGGCGACGTCCGCGGCATGGGCCTCCTCGTCGCCGTCGAGCTGGTCCACGACCGGCTGAGCAAAGAACCGGCGCCCGACCTCGCCCTCCGCCTCCTCGACGCCGCCAAGGAGCGCGGCCTGATCGTCGGCAAGGGCGGCCTCCACGGCAACGTCCTCCGCCTCTGCCCGCCGCTGATCGTGACCGAGACCGACGTCGACGCCGCCGTCGACGTGCTCGACGTGGCCTTCGCCGCCCTCGCCGCCTGACCACGGGCCGCGGCGCCGCCGACCGCGGCGATCTCCCGTCCATCACCGTGGCTCCGGTGGCGAGCGCCAGCCGTCGCTCCGACGACCGGGATGCGCCTCCCGTGCCAGAATTGTTCCACTCGTGGTGCGTCACCGAAGAATCGCTATCGTCTCCAGATCCTGGAGAGACGGACCCAGGCGTCGTCCATCGGCCCGGAAACGGGCGACGCGTGCGTCGCCCCTACGGGGACCGGGAACAATGGCGGATCAGGCGTGATCCGCAATTCGGTTGATCGCTGCCGGTTGCCGGAAAGATGCCCTCACCCCCGGCCCCCTTCCCCCGGTCCCGTGCGCGGGAGAGGGGAGAAGCTCCCAGTCCCGAGAGCGGATTGGTTCCGCCGGATTCGGTATGAAGCACGACGAGAGCGTCGTGCCGTCGCGTCGTCCCGCTGCGGCAATGATGATCGTCGGTATCGGATGTCGGCCTTCGGCCGACGGGCGCGGCAAGCAGCGCCCCGACCTTCCGTGACGCCGACTATGCTTCCGACAACCGCTGTATCCGCTGTATCCTTCCGCGTCCGGGCCGCGCCGCCCAGCAGCGGGGGGCATCACCGGCCACCAGCGATCCCGCGATCGGCACTCACCGCGAGGGAGCCCCACCATGCAGCGCGCCACCGGCAACCCGTTCGGCGACCGGTTCCTCGGCGTTCTCCGCCTCGATCCGCGCGCCTACGAGGAGGTCGAGCACGACCAGAGCGCCACCACCCAGGCCCTGACCGTCGTCGTGCTGGCCGCCATTGCCCAAGGGATCGGCGCCCTCGGCGGCGACGGCAACGACGGCAACAGCTTCATCGGGGGGATCATCGGCGCCCTGCTCGTCTGGGTCCTCTTCTCGATCGTCGCCTACTTCGTCGGCACCACCCTCTTCGCCACCCCGAACACCTCCGCCACCATCGGTCAGGTGCTGCGGACCATCGGCTTCGCCCAGGCCCCCAAGCTCCTGCTCGTCCTCGGCTTCATCCCCGTCCTCGGCGGCCTGATCGGTCTCGTCGCCTGGATCTGGTTCTTCGCCACCTCGATCGTCGCCCTCCGCCAGGCACTCGACTTCACCACCGGCCGCGCCGTCGGTACGGCGATCGTCGCCCTGATCGTCCCCTTCTTGGTCCTCCTCTTCCTCGGCATCCTGTTCGGCATCGGCGGGATCATCTTCGGGCTCGCCTTCTGAGACGGCAGACGGCAGACGGCAGACGGCAGACGGCAGACGGCAGACGCCAGACGGCAGACGCCAGACGCCAGACGCCAGTTGCCCATGGCCGGTGAGGGGGTGCCGGCGACCTCCCCTTCTCGACGAGGTCGGGCCGCTAGCT
>JBBSNJ010000627.1:0-2816 GCA_038232775.1 Thermomicrobiales bacterium | reverse complement strand
GCTCCCCCCCCAGCCACGCCAGCGCCGCCGTCAGCCCCGCCCCCTCCCCCCGCTCCCCCGCCTCCCCGCCGAGCGCCCGCTGCGCCCGCGCCGCCTGCACCGCCACCCCGGCCACCCGCGCCACCGCCGCCGCCAGCTTCCCCGGATCCTCTTCCTCGACCAGCAGCCGCGCCAGCGTCACCCGCAGCGCCCCGATCTCGTCCCCCAACCCACGCTCGGCCGCCGCCTGCGCCAGCACCGCCGCCAGCGCCGCCCCGTACAGCCCGCGATAGTCCCCGACCGCCAGCCGCCGCCGGAACTCCTCGGTCGCCCGCTGCCGCTCCCCCTCCCGCTCGTCGGGCTCCTCCCCCGCGCCGGCGTGGACCCGGCAGTGCCGCGCACCGGCCCGCACGAACCGCCCGCACCGCTCCGCTTCGCACCGTCCGTCCACCGACGCCCTCCCCGCGCTCCCGCTCCTCCACTCTTAAGAACAATCCGAGGGGGCCGATTTGAGACACCGACGACGCGCCCATTGCTCCCGAGGCACCTTTCTGGTAGCGCGCCACACTCAACGATCAGGCGTCGCGGCGTTCCGGCCCCGATCGCCCTCAGCGATCCCGGCCACCGATCAGCGGTGGCCGCGGTAATCTGTGCGCAGGAGCGATCCCTCCCGGCCAGCCCGTCCGCCATCGACCGCAACCCGACCCGTGGCCCCTGTTCCGTCCGAACGAGACCGACCGATGACCCCGATCTGCGGCTGCGACGAGTTCCGCTTCCGCCGCCTGCTCACCCGCCGGCGCCGCCACCGCCGCCACCGCCGCCGGCCTCCGCCTCCCCGCCTCCCACCTGGCGTCGGCCGTCGCCGCCGCCCAGGAAGGAACCCCCGTCGCCGGCGGCGGTCGGGAGTTGATCCGCACCCGCCGCACCAGCCCCGGTCCCGTCGTCAACGGCTCCTACATCAGCCCCTTGGCCGAGCTCTACGGCGACATCCAGATCGGGCGCCGCTCCTTCATCGCCTCCAACACCATCCTCTTCGCCACCGAGGGGAACCGCGTCCGCCTCGGCGACGAGAACAACTGCCAGGACAACGTCTACCTCACCAGCGAGGAGGTCGAACTCCGCTTCGGCGACATGGTCTCGATCGCCCACCAGGCCGTCGTCGAAGACTCGCTCGTCGAAGACTTCACCTTCTTCGGCTTCCGCTCCCGCACCCGCCGCTCGGCGATCGGCGAGGGGTCGATGATCATGCACAACACCGTCGTCGAGAACGTCGTCATCCCCCCGAACCGGATCACCCCGCTGGGCGCCCGCATCACCACCCAGGAGCAGGCCGACGCCCTGCCCGAGCTGACCCCGGACAACGAAGAGTTCAAGCGCGAGGTCCAGGCCGTCAACGTCGCCCTCGCCGCGGAGTACATCGCCCTCTTCGAACAGATCGGCCGCGCCGGCCTCGAGCGGGTCGGCCCCAACCCCCCCACCGACTTCAACCCCGAGTCGGTCGAGCCCCAGCTCGGCGAGGGCACCGTCCTCGGTGAGCTCGTCCGCATCGTCGGCGACGTCCGCCTCGGCGCCGAGAGCCGCGTCGGCCAGCGGAGCGTGATCCGGGCCGACGAGGGGACGCCGATCGTCATCGGCCGCCGCGCCCGCATCCAGAGCCGCGTCACCTTCCACGCCCTCGCAGGGACCTCCCTCCTCGTCGGCGACAACGCCCAGATCGGCGACGGCAACGTCATCCACGGCCCGCTCGTGGTCGGCGACAACTTCGTCTCCGAGGACGACTGCGTCGTCTTCCAGGCCACGATCGGGGACAACGTCACCGTCCGCGCCGGCGCCACCGTCGCCGGCGACTTCACCCTCCGCGAAGGGACAATCGTCCCCGAGGGGAGCGTCGTCGCCACCCAAGAGGACGCCGACACCCTCCCGGTCCGCTAACCGGCCCCGAGTCGAGCCACCAACCGCTGGCCGCCGGCCACTAGCCGCCCTTGGCCCTGGTCTTGCTGCACCCCGACCGCCGGCGGCGATCGTCGACACTGTCGGCGCCGCCCCCGCTCCGCGCCCCGGATGGTCGACCGACCAGGAGGGTTCTCCCGATGCCGTCGTCGCGCCTGCTCGCGCCCGCGCTCGCCCTGACGCTGTTGACCGGCCCCGCCGTCGCCCTCGCCCAGGACGCCACCCCGGTGACCGGTTCCGCCGCACCGACGTCGGCGGTTCGAGAAGGCACCAACGCCGCCGGCGACCCCCTCGTCGGCACCCCCGTCCCCTACCTGAACGAGGCCGGGGACGAGATCGGCACCGTCACCGTCGTTGAGGTGATCGACCCCTTCGACGACTTCAGCGAGTTCTTCGACGTCGACGAAGGCACCCGCTACGTCGCCCTCGAGGTCGCCGTCTCCGCCGCCGAAGCCGCCGCCAACGAGGAGAACCCGGTCCAGGCCAACGCCTCCGACTTCGGTCTCCAGACCACCGCCGGCTTCTTCTACCGATCGACCTTCGCCTCCCGCGACATCTCCAGCAGCGACACCCCCGACCTCGAGACGATCACCGTCGATCCCGGCGACGACGTCACCGGCCTCCTCTTCTACCAACTCCCCGCCGGGGCCGACCTCGCCCGCCTCCTCTGGCAACCCGAGAACGGTCGCCTCCTCCTCGTCGCCGACCTCCGCCAGTCGGCCGCCCCCGACCGCTAATACGGAACTCGGTTGAATCATGCTGCGATCGGGAGCGGGAACGTCTCCCCGCTCCTGCCGCGGCGGGAGCGGTGCCGGAGGCTCTCTCCCGGCCAGTTTCGGTTTCGGCCCGGAGCCGAGGGCTCGAACCGGCGGTCGGGGGGTCTCCGG
>JBBSNJ010000626.1:0-2819 GCA_038232775.1 Thermomicrobiales bacterium | reverse complement strand
TCCTCGGCCAGGTCGGTCGGGCGGGCCATCGCCCGGCCCCGGACCAGCTCGAGCAGCCGCTGCCGCTTCGCCTCGTCGATCGTGTTGGGGGCGACCTGGAGGGCTCCGGGGCGCTCTTGCGCGATGTCGGTCATCGTCGTTCCTCCGAGAAGCGCCGCGGGACTCGTTCCAAGGGCCGACCGCCGAGCCGCTGCCGCCGACCACCGGGGCGGAGCGCCCGGCAGCCCGAGGCCACCACTACAGCGGCCCGGAGATGCCGCCGTCCTTGCGGATCCGCCAGAAGTGGACGGCCATCAGGAAGGCGGCGACCAGGGGAAGGAAGATGACGTGGAGGGTGTAGAAGCGGATCAGCGCGTTCTGACCGATATCGAAGTCGCCCCGGAGCAGCAGGTTGACGTACTGACCGAGGAGGGGGGCGGCGCCGCCGATATTGGTGCCGACGGTCACGGCCCAGAGCGCGAGCTGGTCCCAGGGCAGCAGGTAGCCGGTGAAGGAGAGGAGGAAGGTGATGACGAGGAGGAGAACCCCGACCACCCAGTTGAACTCGCGGGGCGGTTTGTAGGAGCCGGTGTAGAAGACGCGGCACATGTGGAGGAAGACGGCGATCACCATCCCCTGGGCCGACCAGCGGTGCATGTTGCGCATCAGTTGGCCGAAGGTGACGCTGGCCTCGATGTCCTTCATGCTCTGGTAGGCAAGGTCGGCCGAGGGGATGTAGTAGAACATCAGGAGGACGCCGGTCCCGACCAGCACCAGGAACATGAAGAAGGAGAGGCCGCCGAGGCAGAACGTATAGGTAACCTTGGTGGCGTACCGCTTGATCTTGACCGGGTGGATGTGGAGGAAGATATTGCTGGCGATGATCAGCGCCTGGTTGCGCTGGGTGTCGGGGTAGCCGTGGCGGACCACCGACCGCCAGATGGCGGAGCCGGTGATCCGGTCGGCCAGTGTCTGCTCCCGCCTCATCCGGTCCTCCTGGCCCCCTAGGCCCCGTGGCTGGTCGCTCGTTCCAAGTCCGCGGGAGCGTCGTCCGGTTCGCCTCCCCCCGGCGGGATCAGGCCGGGGACGGGGCGACGCTGGTGCATCTCCGTGGCCGCCGTATTGTCGGGCGGAAGCGGGGGCCGGTCAAGCGCGGCGGGCCGTTCCTGCGCGGAATGCGTGCACGGCGTCGGGGGCCGAGGCCACGGCCGAGCCGCGAGCACTGGGAACGCACGAGGGCCGTGGCTTCCGGCTCGGCCCTCGACCCGGTGGTGGGCGCGACAGGACTTGAACCTGTGACCTCGCGGATGTGAACCGCGCGCTCTAGCCAACTGAGCTACGCGCCCCCAGAGCGGGGAGTATATCAGGTCGCACAAACTTCGGGTCATGCCTGCGGCTACCCTGAAGAGATGCCGTCACTCCCGACCCCCTTCCCCCTGTGCCGTGCGCGGGAGAGGTGAGCTTGTCCCGCTCCCGCGAGCGGAACGGTGGTACCGAAGTTCGTATCAGCCACGACACCCGCACACTCCAGCCCGCGCGCCCGCACTGGACCCTACTCAGCCTCCTTCGCCGTCGGCGAGCCCGGCCCGCCGCCCTGCTGGTCCGTCGGCCGTGGCGCGCCTGGTCGGGGCGACGCATGCCGTCGCCTATCGACGAACGAACCGGGCGACGCGTGCGTCTCCCCTACCTTGGGACGAGGCGGCGGTTCAGCCCCGACGCGCCACCAGCCGTATTCAGCCGGGTTCATCGTCGTCGCCCGTGGATTCACCCTCGGGCGGTCCGGGCGACCACCCCCACCGTGGGGAAAGACCCGCGCCTTCCCCGTCGCCGGGGCCGGCGACGGCGGTCACGGGAGGAGCGCCACGCACTCGACTTCGACCAGCGCCCCCATCGGGAGTTTGGCGACCTGGAACGTGCTCCGGGCGGGGGGGTCGGCGGGGAAGGCGCGGGCGTAGACCTCGTTGAAGGCGGGGAAATCCCCCAGATCGGCCAAGAAGCAAGTCGTCTTGAGGACCTGGGCGAAGCCGGTGCCGGCGGCGGCGAGGACCGCCTCCAGATTGCGCATCACGCGCTCGGTCTGGGCGGCGACGTCCCCCTCGATCAGCTTGCCGGTGGCGGGGTCGAGCGGGATTTGGCCGGCCGTGAAGAGGAGGCCGTTGGCGGCGACCGCTTGGGAATAGGGTCCGATCGCCGCCGGAGCGGCGTCGGTGGCGATGGTGCGGCGGGCGGTGCGCTGATCGATCATGACTCATCCCTCCCTCGTTGTGGCAGCGCACGTCCCCCGACGACGGCGCCCGGTTCGTCCAGCGTGATCGGGGGAGTCTACCGCCGGACCGCGGTCGGTGGGGCGCGCCCTCGGCCCGCTCGCGTCGCCGGCCCACTGCCGGATACAGCCACGGTCGAACGCACCCAGCGAGCGCGGAGCTGGACCGCGACGCGGGTTTCGAGGGTGGGATCCACCGTTTCGACGAGCATTCCGCCTCCGTCCCGTGCCGCCCCAGAAGAAGAAGCAGGGGAATCAACGATGACTTAGAGACAACGAAGGTCGGGGGTGCGATGGACTATACTCTGGCAGACGGTGATCGAGGACGCCGCCGCTGGGCGACGGACGGCGAGGGATGGGGATGGACGCGAGCGTTGGCGTGGCGGGAGCGCTCGAGCGGGGCGCCGCGATCCCAGACGAGGGACAGCCGAGCCGCCGCCGCGCGCTGGCACCGCGTCGGCTCGGGCGATGGCTGACCCGCGTTTTGCTCGTGGCCGCGCTCTTCGTCGCGGCTGGGGTGCTCGGTCTTGGTCTCTACGCTTCGGCCCACGCCGGCCGCATCTACGGCGGCGTCTCG
>JBBSNJ010000625.1:0-2822 GCA_038232775.1 Thermomicrobiales bacterium | reverse complement strand
TCGTCGACGCGGCGGTGATCGCCTGCACCGAGCGCAACGGCGGCCGGGTGCTGACCCTCGACCGGCGGCACTTCGGCGTCGTCGGCCGGGAGGGGACGATCGTGGTGCTGCCGTAAGGTCGGCCGGCGAGCCGGCGGGCAGCGAAGGTCGCGGCCAGGACGACCGTGGTAGACTTCCGGGATGCTGGTGGACATTGCCGGGTCGCCCCGTCGGCCGCGATCGGGCAGTGTCGGCAACTCCTGGCGCCATAGCCAAGTGGTAAGGCACGGGTCTGCAAAACCCTGATCGGCGGTTCGAATCCGCCTGGCGCCTCCGGGCGGACGGCACCCCAGGCGGGTGCCGGCGTCGTTTCCGCCGGCGCGTCGCCCGAGCGTGATCGGAGCGCGGTTGTGGACGACGAGGCGACAGAGACGGGCAAGACGAGCCGCAGCGCGGACCTCCCCCGCGAGACGACGCTCGGGAGCCGGCGCGGCTTCGCGGGGAAGCGCGTCCGGGTCCGGGTCGATGAGGTCCGGCTCCCCTCCGGCCGGACGACGGTGCGCGTGGTGGTCGAGGTCGCCGACGCCGTCGCCGTCGTCCCGGTCACAACCGATGGGCGGGTGCTGCTGATCCGGCAGTACCACCACGCGATCGGCCGCGAGCTGCTCGGGCTGCCGGCCGGGACGCGGGAGCCGGGCGAGGCGGCGACGACGACCGCGGCCCGCGAATTGGTCGAGGAGACGGGGCACGCCGCCGAGCGCCTGACGGAGCTGGCGGCGTTCTTCACCTCCCCCGGCTACACCGAGGAGGGGATGATCCTCTTCCGGGCCAGCGGCTGCCGCCCGACCGGCGGCGGTCCGGACCCGGACGAGCTGATCGCCCTCGCCCCGGTCCCGCTGGCCGACATTCCCGCCCTGCTCGCGCCCGGCAGCGATCGCATCCGGGACGCCAAGACCTTGGTCGGGCTGCTCTGGCTGCTGCGGGAGCCGGGAGCGGGGGGCGGGTAGTCGAGCGGGTGGGTCGCGGTCAGGATTCAGCCGACCGGGAGGACGACGAGCCGCGACAACCGGCCACCACCCACGACCCGCGACCCGTGACCCGCTAGCCGCTGACCTCGACGCCGCGCCAGAAGGCGACCCGGTCGCGGATCTCCTCGGCGGCGGGTTTCGGTTCCGGGTAGAACCAGGCGGCGTCCTCGTTGCGGCGGCCGTCGACTTCGACGGTGCGGTAGCGAGCCGTGCCCTTCCAGGGGCAGACGGTCTCGGTCTCGCTCGGACGCAGGTACTCCTGCTCGAGCGAGTCGGCGGGGAAGTAGTGGTTGCCCTCGACGACCACCGTCTGGTCGCTCTCGGCCAGGGTCGCTCCGTTCCAGGTCGCCTTCATCGCGTTCCTCCTCTAGGGCTTGGCCGCCCCACCAGCCAGCCACTCCGGCGAGGGCCGCGGCAGGGCGACCGGGGGTCGCGGGTGAGTGATACCCGAAAGACGCGTTCGTCGTCCGTAGCGCGGCGACGCCGCCGTGACCACCGCCGGTTCGCGGCGGCCGATTCGAGGCGTTGGGGCCGGCCCCGCGCCCGAGACCAGGGAGCGAGGTCCGATCCTCGCGGGGTGACGTACGCTCGTCGTCCACGACCGACCGCGCGCCGACCCTGGTCGCCGATCGATCAGCCGGCTTGAGCCGGGTTCGTGGTCGTCGCGGGGGGATTCATTCCCGCGCGGTCCCCGCGACCGGGGGACTCGCGGGAGGGTCGTGCCGAAGCGCCGTCCCCGCGCTGCCTCGATGATCGGTGGCGACGGGTGTCGGCCTGCGGCCAATGGGCGCAGCGAGCAGCACCCCCAACCCAAACTGGGGACGACGACGCTCCCGACAACTGCTAGCGTCGGGGAATCGAGGCAGCGGCGGACTCGGCCTCGGAGCCGTCCCTACCCTGCCAGTGGTGCCCGTTGAACGGCTCCGGCGGTCGGTCCGAACCAGGGGATCGGGTCGATGACCGCCTCGGGTCAACCCCCGGGCGAGCGGGGTCGAGGGGAGCGACCTACCCTCGCCGCAGCGCCGGCAGTTCCCCGGCCGGCACCTCGGCGAAGTCGGGCAACGCTTCGAGCGCCCGCTCCGGACCGCCGGGGTGGTAGATCGCCAGCAGGCGGAGGGGTTCCCAGCCGGTGTTGCGGGTGGAGTGGAAGACGGCCGTCGGGACGTAGATGGTGTCGCCGGGGCGGACCGGGAAGGGGTCGCCGTCGGCGAGCGTCTGCTCCCCGGCGCCGGAGAGGACGTAGAGGACCTCCTCGGCCTCGGGATGGTGGTGGCGGTCGTGGCCCAGGCCGGGGAGCAGCACGACCTCGCCGAAGGTGAGGCCGGCGCCGGGGGTGGCACCGGGTGCGACGAACCACTTGATGACGCCCCAGTCGAAGGTCTGGGTGGGAAGACTGCTGGGATCGACGACCGACATCGGCTCCTCCTGTCGTCGCGGGACGGTGGCGACAACTCGCCACCAGGTCGGCCCGCGCCTCGCTAGCGGGTGAGTCGCAGCCCCGTGAACGCCTGGGCCGTCTCCGTGATCGCGGTCTCGGTCGGCAGCCGCTCCATGCTCGACGCCCCGTAGAAGCCGGCGACGCCGGTGGTGTGGGCCAGGACGTAGGCGGCGTCGGCCGGCTCGGCGATCGGGCCGCCGTGGCAGAGGACCAGCAGCTCGGGGTTGACCGCGACCGCGGCGTCGCGCATCGCCTGCACCCGCGCGACCGCCTGGTCGAGCGAGAGCGCCGTCGTCGCCCCGATGGCGCCCTTGGTCGTCAGCCCGACGTGGGGGACGAGGATGTCGGCGCCGGGGGCCGGGCGCTGCGCCCGACCG
>JBBSNJ010000624.1:0-2822 GCA_038232775.1 Thermomicrobiales bacterium | reverse complement strand
GGCGGCGGCGGCCGATCCTGTGCCCCGTTGATGGAAGGCCGTACCCAAGGGCCTGGTCATCAGCTTGGGCGGAGGGGCCATTCGGAGCCAGGCTGATCCCGCGGGCTTCGGCGCCGGTCCTCACCCCTTCGACTCCGCTGAGGGTGGGCCCCTCGCTCCCGCCCCCGCTCCCGATGAACGGGATCGGGACCCGAGGCGCGCGTTGCCGTGTCGGCTAGAGCCAGGTGTAGACGTCGAAGTCGAGGCGGGCCCGCTGGAAATCGGCGTCGCTGCTGGCGACCGCGGTGACGCCGGCGCGGCGGGCTTCGAGGAGGATGGCGGCGTCGCTGCTGTCGAGCTCGTACCGGGCCATGGTGCGGACCAGCTCGTCGTCGAGGGCGCGGCCAGAGGGGATGTCCTCCAGGTCGGACGGTTGAAGCACGAACAGATGATTGACGCTCATGAGTTGTCGGGTTTGATCGAGGCCGGGGATGAACTCGGCCAAGAGGTCGCTGCGGGCCTTGAAGAGATGCCCCCAGCTGTGCCGGCGGACGTCTGGGTATCGCGCCCGGAGATCGGCTTGGAAGTTGGGAAGCTCGGCCCGGAATCTCGACTTGACGACGAAGTGGAGGATCTCGGTCAGGCTCGTCGTCGTCACCAGCCCGGAGACGCGCTGGGACACGAGCCGCGCGACGAACCGAGCCGCCCGTTGCTGGGCCGGGGCGGCCGGTGCCGAGGCGGCAGCGGAACGAGTGGCCAGGATGAGCCAGTCGATGACGGTGCTGGAGTCGATCACGAGGCGCGACGGAAGGGGTGGATCGAGCCGGGAAAGATCAATCAGACGTCCGGCCATGCTCGTCCCCAGCTTCGTCTTCGTCGGCATCATCGTCGTAATCGTCGAAGAGGAACGAATCCTCGTGCCGAAGGTACTCGCGATACGTGGCTTCGAGGGCTTCGAGGCCGATCCAATCGCGGAGGAAGGCCCCCATCGCCGCGGCGGGGTCGCCGTGTTCCGCCCGCCACCGTTCCGCCTCGGCGAGATTCTGCGCGATCCGGCGCTCCAGGTGTTCGTCCGCAGAGATTGGTCGAGCTGTGGTCACCATCTGCGTGGTCCTTCGGTATCCTCGCGAGGTCGATCTGCCGCGGGCAGGCCGATCTGGTGGGGCAGCGAGGGTCGCTACCCCAGCACCTCGTCCAGGGCGTCGCCGATGGCGGCGGCGAGGACGTCGAGCTCGGGCCGCTGGATCGTCAGGGGCGGGGCGACGGCGATGCCGTCGTTGGTGCAGCGGACGATCAGGCCGCGGTCGCGGGTCGCCTTGGTCAGCTTGCCGCCGGCGTTCTGGGCGGGGTCGAGCTTGGCCTTGGTTGCCTTGTCGGCGACGACCTCGACCAGCAGCATCAGGCCCTTGCCGCGGACGTTGCCGACGTAGGGGCGATCGAGCAGCTTGCTCAGCTCGGCGAGCAGGTAGGCGCCGCCGGCGGCGGCGTTGGCGGGCAGGTTCTCCTCCTCGATGATCCGGATGTTGGGGAGGGCGACGGCGCAGGCGACCGGGTGGCCGCTGTAGGTGAAGCCGTGCATGAACATCCGGTCGGGGGCGGAGAGGGTGTCGAAGATCTCGTCGCTGACGCCGACGCCGCCGAGGGGGATGTAGCCGGAGGTGATCCCCTTGGCGAAGGCGACGATGTCCGGGACGACGCCGTACTGCTGCATGCCGAACATCGTGCCGGTGCGGCCGAAGCCGCAGATCACCTCGTCGAAGATGAGCAGGATGTCGTGCGCCTCCAGGATCGGGGCGATCGCTCGCCAGTAGCCATCGGGGGGGACGACGACGCCGCCGGCGCCCTGGACCGGCTCGCCGATGAAGGCGGCGATGGTGTCGGCCCCTTCGCGGGCGATCGTCTCTTCCAGCTCGCGGGCCAGCTTGGCGACGAACTCGTCCTCGGAGAGGCCGGCGCCGTCGCGGTAGGGGTAGGGGGGGGTGAGGTGGACGAAGCCGGGGGTGGGGGGGCCGAAGCCCTCGTGGTAGCCGGGGATGCCGGTGGCGGCGAGGGCACCCATCGCGATCCCGTGGTAGGCCATCCGGCGGGAGAGGATCTTGATCTTCTCCGGTCGGCCTTTCAGCCACCAGTGGTAGCGGGCGATCTTGAGCGCGGTCTCGTTGCTCTCGGCGCCGCCGGAGGTGAACTGGAAGTGGTTGAGGGGGGCGGGCAGTAGGTCGGCCAGCTTGGCGGCGAGCTCGATCGTGGGCGGGGCGGCGAGGCCGAAGAAGGTGGGGACGAAGGCGACGGTCTCCATCTGGGCGGCGGCGGCCTGGGCCAGCTCGGCCCGTCCGTGGCCGACGTTGACGTTCCAGAGACCGGCGAAGCCGTCGAGGTAGCGGTGGCCGTCGGTGTCCCAGAGCCAGACGTCCTCGCCGCGGGCGAGGACGAGGGGGCCGTCGCGGCGGACGGCGTGGAGGTTGGAGACGGGGTGCAGCATGTGGGCTCGGTCGAGGGCGACCAGCTCGGCGGTGTCCCCGGTCTCGGTGGTTCGGGTGGGAAGGGTGGTGGTCGTGGCCATGGCGGTGTCGTCCTCTCTGGCTGGCGCCGGTCGCGGGGGGTCGAAGCAGGGGCATTGTCGCGTCGGCGGCGCGGGGCGTCCAGAGGGCGGGGGAGGGGAAGCGGCCGCTCGGGCGGTCAGCCGGTCGCCGTGGGGGTCGACGACGAGGCAGACACGGGGAGGCGCGAGCCATCGGCGGGGACGGTTCGCCGCCTCGCTCGGGCGTCCCCGGGCGGGCGGCGCGGTGCCGATCGCGGGAGCACGGTTGACCGTTCTGATAATATGGATAGAGAACTCAGGAATG
>JBBSNJ010000623.1:0-2827 GCA_038232775.1 Thermomicrobiales bacterium | reverse complement strand
GGGGCTGAGGCGACGATGCCGGCTGCGCCCGGCGGGGGCGGTTTTCGCCAGGGGGAGAGCCTCGCTCCGGGGGGTTCGTGGTTTCAGCTCGGTCCCTTTGGGGCGGGGCCACACACCGGCGGCCGATCGTCGCGGCGATCGGCCGCCGAAGACCCCCCGACCGCCGGTTCAGCGCCTCGGCTCGGGGCCGAAACCGAAACTGTCCGGGAGCGAGGGGGCCAGGGGTGAGGGCCGGCGGCGCCGACCTCACCCGGAGCCATCCGCCGGATTTCGTAGGATCTGGTACCCAGATGATGGCTTCCGTTTCCCGGAAAGAAGCCCTCACCCCCGGCCCCCTTCCCCCTGTCCCGCGCACGGGAGAGGGGAGACGTTCCCGCTCTTGATAACCAATTGGTTCAGGTGGAGACTACATAGCGCGGGAGCAGACGGAACGAGGCCGAGCCTTGACTCCTCGGCCCCTGGCCTTGACGCACCAGCCCCCCTTCCGCCGCCGATTCTTCTGGGCGGGGCGGCCAACGGGGAGGCGCTGTTGCCCTGGTGAACGGACCCCGACGGCTTGCGGTTCAGTCGGCGGGGATCGGTTCCCGCGCCGTCCCGGCGTCGGCCTTTTCCCGCTTCTCCATGATGTTGGTCGAGTGGCCGGCGTCGAGCCTGGCCTTCGGATCGTATGAGGTGACGGCGTGGTTGACGGCGGTGACCGCTTCGGCGGCGCCGTTGGCGATCAGTTTGAACTTGGCGGGGTAGGCCGCGACATCGCCGGCGGCGAAGACGCCGGGGATGTTGGTCGCCATCGTGATCTTGTCGACGACGATCTGGTTGCGCTGAAGCTCGAAGCCCCACCGCTTGAGGGGGCCAAGGTCGGCGACGAAACCGATGGCGACGATCAGCTCGTCGGCGGGGACGGTCTGCTCGTTCTTGCTGGCGTCGGTGAAGGAGACGGCGGCGAGGCGACCGTCGTCGCCCGGATGGAGGGCCGAGATCTCGCAGCCCGGATAGCGGAGATCGACGCTGGAGCGCTCGAGCTGGATGACGGTCGCTTCGTGAGCGCGGAACTTCGAGCGGTGGATCAGGGTCACGTGGGAGGCGACCGGTTCGAGCGTCACCGCCCAGTCGACGGCGGAGTCGCCACCGCCGACGATGACGACGTCCTTGCCGCGGAAGTCGTCGACCCGCTTGGCGAAGTAGTGGACGCCGCGGCCCTCGAGCTCGCTGACACCTGGGACGTCGACCCGCTTCGGCTCGAAGGCGCCAACCCCGGCGCAGACGACGACGGCGCGGCTCCAGCGATCGCCGCGGGTGGTGCCGAGGCGGACCAATCCGTCGTCCCGGCGCTCCAGCTCGAGGACCTCCTCGTTGAGGAGGATGGTGGGGGCGGCCTGGTCGGCCTGCTCGCCGCAGCGCTCGACGAAGTCCTTGGCGAGGACCCGCGGGAAGCCGATCACGTCGTAGATGTACTTCTCGGGGTAGATGGCGGTTAAGGCGCCGCCGATCTCCTCGAGGGAGTCGATGATTTGAGTACGGGCGCCGCGGAGGCCGGCGTAAAAGGCGGCGAAGAGACCGGTCGGGCCGGCGCCGATGATCGTGATGTCGTAGACGTCGCGTTCGGCGTCCGCGTCGCCATTCCGGCTGAGGTTGCCGTCGTGACTGCCGTTGGTGGGGGGAGGGTGCTGCTCGCTCAAGATCGGGTGCTCCTCCGTGGACGCCGGCCGTGCGATTTGGGCGGTGGTCCGGGGCCGCGCCGCGGTCCGCGGGCGGAATGGTTCAAACCATTATTCTAGCATCGGCCGGTCGTGGCGACGGTGCGGCGCTGGCCTCGGTTTGTGCCCGCGTCACAACGGAGGTCGCGGCCCGCGGGGGGGCGACCGGGGGGTCGAACACGTCATCTCCGGCAGGGACCAAGCTTCGACGTGTTCGGGTGGTGCGGGAGGCGTCCCCCGCCGCGCCGGCCGAGGGGACCCACCTTCGCCCGCCGCGGCGATAGTTCCGGCCGAAGTCGCCAAACCGGCGGATACGGTGTTCAGTCGTCCGGCGGCACGTCGTGACTCTGGGCGAAAAGGGGGTTCGTTGCCCGGATCGCCGGTTGCTCCGTACAATCGGGGTCTCTCGACGCCGTTGCATCGGAAGGGGAACCGCTCCATGGCCCAGACGCCGATTCCGTCGCCCACCAGCCCGACCGATCTCGGGACGCTCTATTCCCGGCGGGGGAAAGCCGCCCCGTCGATGCCGCGTTTGAGCACCGGCGACGTCGAGGACCGAATCTCGTTCACCTACGGCTTCCCGGACCCCGATTCGCTGCCCGCGGCCGAGGTGGCAGACGCCGCGACCCGAGCCCTGACCGAGCGGGGGCGGTGGGCGCTCCAGTATGGCGACACGACCGGCTATCTCGGTCTGGTCGACGCGCTGCGGGTGAAGCTGGCGCGGGACCAGAGGATCGAGGTCGAGCGGGAGAACGTGCTGATCACGGCCGGGGGGTCGCAGGCGCTGGGTCTCGTGCTCGACGGGTTGGTCGATTGGGGCGACACGGTCGTCAGCGAGATGCCGACGTGGCTCGGAGCAGTCCAAGCGTTCCGCAACGTCGGGGCCAAGGTGGTCGGGGTCCCGGTCGACGACGGGGGGACGGACGTCGAGTCGGTGGAGCGCGAGTTGTCGCGGCTGCGGGCGGAGGGGCTCCGGCCGAAGTTCATCTACGTCATCTCCAACTTCCAAAACCCGACTGGGATCACGACCACGCTCGGGCGGCGGCGGCGGCTGGTCGAGCTGGCGCGGGAGTACGGGACGCTGATCCTGGAGGACGACGCCTACTACGATCTGCGGTACGGGGGGGAGT
>JBBSNJ010000622.1:0-2830 GCA_038232775.1 Thermomicrobiales bacterium | reverse complement strand
GGACCACGCGGAATCGGAGCCGTGGCAGGAATTCGTGATGGTGATGAACGCTTTCGACACCACCTTCGACGCCGGGAACGAGGTCTACGCCGTCAACACCGTCGCCTTCCACTACATGAAGCACCCGATCCCGGTCGACCGCGCCCGCCCGGTGCGCATCTACCTGTCCAACCTCGTCGAGTTCGACCTGATCAACTCCTTCCACCTCCACGCCAACTTCTTCGACTACTACGACACCGGGACGACGCTGGAGCCGACGCTACGCACCGTCGACACGATCGCCCAGGTGCAGGGGCAGCGGGGCATCCTGGAGTTCAGCTACAAGGACCACGAGCCTGGCCTCTACATGTTCCACGCCCACGTCTCGGAGTTCGCCGAACTGGGGTGGATGGGCCTCTTCGACGTCCGCTAGCCGCCCGACCGACCCCCGAATGGAGGCTTCCGATGGCGCAGACGACCCTGGACCCCCGATCCGTCGCCGGGGACGACCGCCGGCGCGGCGGCTGGAACCCGACCACGATCGCGCTAGCGCTCCTGCCGCTCGCCCTCTTGGCGGGGGTGTTGGCCTTGATTGTCGCCACCGACGCCGGGCTCGGTGAGCGTGCCGTTCCCCCGATCGAGACGCTCTCGGTGCAGCGGGTCCGGCTGCCGGAGCCGGGGCTGATTGAGCTGGAGGTGGTCAACGACGGCCCGGACCCGATCACCATCGCCCAGGTGCTGGTCGACGACGCCTATTGGCAGTTCGACATGCAGCCCGGGTCGACGCTTGAGCGTCTCGAGTCGGCGGTCGTCTCCATCCCCTACCCCTGGGTCCGGGACGAGGCGCACGCGATCGCCCTGCTGAGCGAGACCGGCGTCCTCTTCGAGGCCGACATCCCGGTCGCGATGGAGAGCCCGCGCGCCGACCGGGAAAGCTTCCTGCGCTTCGCCCTGATCGGCCTCTACGTCGGGGTCGTGCCTGTCGCGCTCGGGCTCCTCTGGTACCCGACGCTGCGCCGCCTCGGGCGCAACGGGATGAACTTCGTCCTGGCGCTGACGGTCGGCCTGCTCGTCTTCCTCGTGGTCGACATGTGGGGGGAGGCGCAGGAGATCGCATTGACGGCTGCGGGTTCGCTGGACGCGCCGGTGCTGGTGCCGCTGCTTGCCCTGTTGACGGCGGCGCTGCTGGTGGCCGTCGGCAACTCCTTGCGCGGCCGCGGCAAGCCGGGGCAGGACGGCGGGCTGGCGCTCGCCTACCGGATGGCCGGCGGCATCGGCCTCCACAACTTCGGCGAGGGTCTCGCCATCGGCGCCGCCTTCGCCCTCGGCGAGGTCGCGCTCGGGGTCTTCCTGATCCTTGGCTTCACGCTGCACAACGTGACGGAGGGGGTCGGCATCGCGGCGCCGGTGGTGGGGGAGCGCCCCCGCTTGGCGCACTTCTTGGCGCTGGCGGCGCTCGCCGGCCTGCCGGCGATCCTCGGCACCTGGATCGGCGCGTTCACCTACTCGTCCTTCTGGACCACGATCTTCTTCTCCGTCGGCATCGGCGCCATCCTCCAGGTGGTCTACGAGGTCGGCCGCCTGATCGTCCGGAGCCAGGCCAAGGCCGGCGAGCCGGCGATGACCTGGACCGTCTTCGGCGGCGTCACGGCCGGGGTGGCGGTGATGTACCTGACCGGGCTGCTGGTGGCGGCGTGAGCGCGACGGTCCGCCGCGCCGCCGGCGGCGCGCGCCGAGTCACGATGGCGATGGAGGACTACCTGAAGGCCGCCTACCGCCTCCGCCAGGAGGGCGGTGCGGTGACGACCCAGCGCCTGGCGGAGGAGCTTGGCGTCTCGAGCCCCTCCGTCACGAACATGGTCAAGCGCCTGGACGAGCTGGGGCTGCTGCGCCACACCCGCTACCAGGGCGCGGAGCTGACGGCGGCGGGGGAGAGGATCGCGCTGGAGGTGGTCCGCCGCCACCGCCTCCTGGAGCGCTACCTCTCCGAGGCGCTCGGCTTCCCCTGGGACGCGGCCCACGCCGAGGCGGACCGGCTGGAGCACCACATCTCCGAGGAGATGGAGGCGCGGATGGACGCCGCCCTCGGCCACCCGACCCACGACCCCCACGGCGACCCGATCCCCGCCCCGGACGGCGCGGTGGCCGACGACGACCGGCGCGAAACCGAGTCGCGTCGTCCGGCGTATAGTGGGTAGTGACACCAGACCGGGCGAATAGTCGGCCCACGGGCCGCGTCCGGTCGAAGGGGAGGCCCTCAGCTACGTGCGAGGCCCCGGTTCACGGCGATTGTCGCCGTGGCCAGGGCTTTTCTGTTTGCCTCGGTCACGGCTCTCCCGAAGGAGGGGAGCGGTGGAAATCATTGGGGTCGATGGCTGCCCGGGCGGCTGGTTGGCGGTGTCCTACGACGTGGAGGCGGGCACGCTGACGCCACGGGTCCACCCGTACTTCGCGGCGCTGCTCGCCGCCTACCCGAACGCATCGTGCGTCGCCGTGGACATCCCAATCGGGTTGGCGGAAGGGGAGCCCCGACGGTGCGACAGGGCGGCCCGCCGCGTCCTCGGAAAGCCGAAGGCGTCGAGCGTCTTTCCCGCACCGGACCCGCGGGTGCTGACCGCGGCGACCTACGAGCAGGCGAGCGAGCGCTCCTACGCCCTCATTGGGCGGAAGGTCACGAAGCAGGGCTTCGCGATCTTCCCCAAGATCCTGGAGGTCAACTGGGCGCTGACGCCGGCGCTGCAGGGGCGGGTGTTCGAGGTCCACCCCGAGGTCTGCTTCTGGGCGCTCGCCGGCGGCCGCCCAATGGAGCACGCCAAGCGCACGAAGGAGGGGTTCGAGGAGCGGCGGGCGC
>JBBSNJ010000621.1:0-2834 GCA_038232775.1 Thermomicrobiales bacterium | reverse complement strand
CACCGCGCACGGATCCCTCGCCCCGCGGCATGACCGGGGGGCACACAACCGGTTCGGGAGAGAGCCCCCGGCCCCCTTCCCCCGGTCCCGCGCGCGGCACCGGGGCAAGGGGGAGCGCGGTCGCGAACCACCGGGGGACCACCCACACTTCACCCGGATGCCGTATCAGACCCTGCCGATCAGCCGAGCGCCGCCACGTTCCGCCCGCGATCGTCGGCGACGCGCGCCCCCCCCAGCGCGGCCTCCGCGCTGCCGCCTTTGGGACCTTTGGGTCGCTCCGCGGGGTAGCCACGCCCCTGGTCCCTCGCGTAGGCTATTCCCATTGACGAGCGCTCAACGGTGGTCCCGGCGCCGGTCCCGCGACGACCGTCGGGTGCCCGCGCGGGAGGCAACGTGCACGACTCGGTCTTTCGCCCCGCCGCATGGTGCGGCTCTCCAGTGACGAGGCGCGCCTTCGGCCGGTGGCTCTGCACCGGCTCTCTCTTGGTCGCGCTCGGGTTCGGCCCCCCGGTCGCCGCGGCCCGCCGTCGGCTGCCGCCGGCCGCCGGGGGCGCGGTCACCGGCCACTCCCCCTGGCGCGAGCTCGGCGACACCCCGGCCGCCACCTTCCGCGCCGAGTTCGACCGCCTCGGCTCCCCGATGCGGCGGGAGGCAGACGCCATCCGCGACGAGTTGGCCGGCTTCTCCCGCCTCTACCTAGCGATGGCCTTCATGGAGACCAAGTACGCCACCTACCAGGAGATCATCCCCCCCTCCTATCACAACGCCCTCGCCGTCAAGGCCGGCGACGGCTCCGGCGCCTGGGACCGCTACCCCTCGTTCCAGGACGGCGCCCGGACTTGGGTCCGCCGCCTCGCCGACCCCCGCGGACCCTACGCCGGAGCCGACACGCTGCGCGACCTGATCGCCATCTACGCCCCCCGCTTCGACAACAATAAGGTGACCCGCTACGTGGCCACCGTCGTCGACCAGATCGGGCGCTTCCCCCTCGAACCCGAACCCGAGCCCGAGCCCGACCGCAAACCCCGCCCTGAGCGCGACCCGGACCCCGCGCCGCGGCGTCCCGCCGCCGCCGCCAGCGTGCGGGCGGCGGACGCCGGCGACGGCCGGCCGGCCAAGAAACCGCGATCGCGCGGCGAGAAGATCGCCCGCCGCAACCGCCTACGCCTCGCCGAACAGCGCCCCGCCGCCGCCGAAGCGGGCGACCGCCTCCCGGTCGAGGACGACGCCTAGCCCCGGCCCGGCCGGGATCGGCAGCATCCCCTCCCCGTCCAGCGCCCACCCCCCGGCCACCAGCTCGTCGACGTAGGGGGAGCCGGCGATGTACTCGACCAGATCCGTGCCGGGGAAGGCCGCGGCGAGCTGGAGATCGGCCGCCAGCCCGACCGCCGTGTTCCAGCCGTGGGGGACGAACCGGACCCCGTGCTCCCCCGCCAACCAGCCGATCCGCCGCTCCTCGGAGATGCCCCCCACCTTCGTCACGTCCGGCTGGACGACGTCGAACGCCCCCGCCTCCAACCAGGGCCGGAACGCCTGCCGCCGCGTCAGCACCTCGCCGCCGGCGATCGCCACCGGCGCCGCCCGCCGCAGCGCCGCGTAGTCCGCCAGCGCGTCCGGCGCCAGCGGTTCCTCGAACCACTCGACCCCGTAGGCGGCCAGCATCTGGCTCGTCCGCAGCGCCCATGTGTAGCCGTTCGGCCAGAACGCGTCGCTGCCGCCGGCGTCGACCATCAACCGGCTCTCCGCCCCGACCGCCTCCCGCGCCGCCGCCACGATCGCCTCGTCCAGCTCGGCGTCGACCCGCCCGAACGGTCCCCACCCGATCTTGAACGCCCGGAACCCCCCCGCCTTGACCGCCAGCAGACGCTCCCGCAGCGGCCCCGGCTGGTCCATCAGCAGCGAGGCGTAGGGGAGCACCCGCTCCCGGTAGCGCCCCCCCAGCAACCGCCCGACCGGCTGCCCGGTCGCCTGCCCCAGGATGTCCCAGAGCGCGATGTCGATCCCGCTGATCGCGTGGGTCAGGCTGCCGCCGCGGCCAAGCCAGAAGGTGTGCTGGTGGAGCTTCTCGCTCACCCGCTCCGGCTCGAGCGCGTGCTCCCCCCGCCACAGCGGCTCCATCACCGCCAGCGCCGCCCGCACCAGCCCGACGTTGGTGAAGACGCTGCCGACCCCCGTCAGCCCCTCGTCGGTCAGCACCGTGACCAGCGTGTGGACGCTGTCCTCCGGCCGCAGCTCGGCGCTCCACCCCCCTTCCGGCGTCGCCCCCACCAACCCCACCGCCCGGATCTCGCGGATCTGCACCGCCAGCCCCTCCCCCTCGCGCCCGCCGTCATCCCACCCCATCTTGCGTGGCGGAAGTGGGAAAGCTGGCGCTCGACCGCCGCCCGTCCCCTCACGCCTCGTGGCACTCGCCGGAAGCATGCGACCCGCCGCGCTCGGTTCGCCGTCCATCGCCCACCGAGCCACCGCCCCAGGCGGTGCGGCTGGTCGGCCCGCGGCCGCCGGCCGTCGCCGCACTCAGCCCAGAGCCACGGCCTCCAGATCGCGCAGCGAGTGCAAGATCCGGTTGACCCGGACGAAGTCCCCCTCCACCCGATAGAAGATCAGGTGGTGCTCGACCGGAATGCTCCGGTGGCCGACAGCGAGATCGTCCCGCGTCCGCCCCCGCTCCGGAAAGCTCGCCAGCCGAACGAGCGCCTGATCGATCGCGGCCTGATAGGCGTCCCGCTGCCGCTCCCCCCACCCTTCTCGGGACGTCCGCAGGATGGCCCGCAGGTCGCGTCGGGCCGCGGGGGAAAGCTCGACCCTGAGGCTACGGCCAGCCATCGGGGTTG
>JBBSNJ010000620.1:0-2837 GCA_038232775.1 Thermomicrobiales bacterium | reverse complement strand
GGCGGCGCTGGTCCGGGTGGGCCGCGCCGTCTCGGTCCAGCCCGCTGCCGGTGCCGACCGCCGCGGCGGGGGCCGGCCGTGGGCGCATGATCGAAAGGAGCCTCCGATGGCCAAGGCGTTCGCCTCGTCGCTCGACCGCCGCACGGTGCTGAAGGGGGCGGCCGCCCTCCCCGCCGCCGCCCTCCTCGGCGGTGCGTTGCCCCGGCGGTTCTCGGCCGCGGCCCAGGGGGAGCCGGTCCGGGTCGGCGTCTCGGGGCCGGTCAGCGGCCACAGCGCCGAGTACGGGGAGATCTGGCGGAACGCGATGGAGCTGGCGTTGACGGAGATCAACGACGGCGGCGGGATCGTCGGCCGGCCGCTGGAGCTCCAGTACGAGGACACCCAGGCCGACCCGCGGCAGGCGGTGCCGGTCGCCCAGAAGTTCGTCGGCGACGAGACGATTTTGGCCGAGCTGGGGGACTTCGCGAGCCCGGCCTCGATGGCCGCCTCCCCGATCTACGAGCGGGCCGGGCTGGTCCAGTTCGGCTTCACCAACTCCCACCCCGACTTCACGAAGGGGGGGGAGTTCATGTTCTCGACCACCCTCTCCCAGGTCCAGGACGCGGCCTTCCTCGCCAAGACGGCGGTCGAGGGATTCGGCGGCAAGCAGGCGGTCCTCTACCGCAACACCGACTGGGGCAAGGTCACCAACGACCTCTACGTCCAGGCGGTCGGCGACCTCGGCGGGGAGGTGGTCGCCAACGAGAACTACCTCGAGAACGAGCGCGACGTCCGCTCGCTGCTGGCGAAGGTGAACGCCGCCCAGCCGGAGGTGGTGACCCTGATCTCGTATTACACCGACGGCGCCCTGCTGGCCCAGCAGGCGCGGCAGGTCGGGATCGGGGCGCGGTTGGTCGCCAACGGCGCCTGCAACTCGCCGCAGTTCCTCGAGCTCGGGGGCGAGGCGACCGAGGGGGTCGTCACCACCACCGTCTTCTTCCCCGGCGCGCCGCGGCCGGAGGCGGTGCCGTTCGTCGACGCCTACCGGGAGCGGGTCGGCCGCGATCCGGACTCGTTCGCGGCGCTCGCCTACGACGGGGTCAAGATCTTGGCTTGGGCGGCGGAGCAGGGCGGCTTCGAGCGGGAGGGGATCCGGGCGGCGCTGGCCGAGGGGAGCGAAATCTCGAGCATCGTCTACGGACCGTTCCGGTTCGCGGACGACCGGCGGGTGGAGAACGCGTCGATGGTGCCGATCGTGGTCGAGGGGGGGGAGTTCACGGCGCTGGGGTAGGAGACGCCAGACGCCAGACGCCAGACGCCAGACGCCAGACGCCAGACGCTAGTTGTTAGTTGTCAGTGGCCCGATGCGCGTCGCCTGGCGCCTGTCGACCCGGATGCTTGATGCTCGATGCCCTCGTCGCCGGTCTGGTGGCCGGGAACACCTACGCGCTGATCGCGATCGGGATCTCGCTGATCTTCGGCGTGGCCGATCTGATCAACTTCGCCCACGGCTCGGTCTTCGCCGCCGGGGCGATGGTCGGTTGGTGGCTGGTGGCGGAGCGGGGGTGGCCGCTGGGGGGGGCGCTGGCGGGGGCGGCCGCCGTGACGGCGCTGCTCGGGCTGGCGATCGAGCGGCTGGCGCTGCGGCCGTTGGTGAACGCGCCGCCGATCGCGCCGCTGCTGGCGACGGTGGCGATCGGGTTGATCCTGGACCGCTCGTCGGAGTTGATCTTCTCGCCCGAGACGCGGAATTTTCCGAGCCCGCTGGCGACGAACAACTTCGCGGTCGGCGGCATCCGGTTCGGGACGCTCGACCTGACGATCCTGGCGGTGGCGCTGGGGGCGATGGCCGGGTTGGGGCTCTTCCTGCGGCGGTCGCGGCTCGGCTGGGCGGTGCGGGCGACGGCCCAGGACCGGGACGCGGCGCGGCAGATGGGGGTCAACGTCGCGGCGGTGCAGGGGCTGGCCTTCGCGCTGGCCTCGGGGCTGGCCGGGGTCGGCGGCGTGCTGGTCGGGATGTACTACGGCAACATCGAGCCGAGCATCGGCTTCGACGCCGGGACGACCGGCTTCACGGCGGCGGTGCTGGGCGGGCTCGGCCGCCTGCCGGGGGCGGTGGTCGGGGGGCTGCTGCTCGGGGTGGCCGAGAGCTTCGGGGTCACCTGGTTCGGGGGGAGCACCCGCCAGCTCGTCTCGTTCGCGGTCCTGATCGGGGTGCTCTGGCTGCGGCCGAACGGTCTCTTCGGGACGGCCGGGATCGGGCTGCGGGAGCCGCTGACGGGGACCTTCTTCGGCGGCGGCGGGCCGGTCCGGGTGCGGCCGTGGCAGGTCGGGGTGCTGGCGGGGCTGGCGGTGGTGGCGCTGCCGCTGCTCGGCGACGGCTACGGATTGCAGGTGGCGGCGCTGGTGGCGGTCTTCGCGACGCTGGCGCTGTCGCTGACGCTGCTGGCGGGGACGTCGGGGCAGATCTCGCTCGGGCAGGCGGGGTTCTTCGCGATCGGGGCCTACGCGGCGGGGCTGCTGACGACCGATCACGGCTGGGGGTTCTGGCCGGCGTTCGCGGCGGCGGGGGTGATCGCCGGCGTGCTGGGGCCGATCGTGGTCGCGCCGGCCCTGCGGCTGCGGGGGCACTACGTCCCGATCGCGACGCTGGGGATCGGGGCGATGGTGGTGGCGGTGATCCTGAACTGGGAGGGGCTGACCTACGGCCCGCTCGGCATCTTCGGCATCCCGCCGCCGATCGTCTTCGGCTACGAGGTGTTTGAGCCGCGGGACGCCTACCTGCTGGCGCTCGGGGTGCTGCTGGCCTGCTCGGCGTTGGTCTGGCGGGTGCAGGGGTCGCACCTGGGGCTGGCCTG
>JBBSNJ010000619.1:0-2837 GCA_038232775.1 Thermomicrobiales bacterium | reverse complement strand
TGGGTTTCGGCCATGGTTGGGGGACGGGCCTTTCCGTGTCCGCTCCGAGGACCCGGCGCGGCGGCCGGTGCCCACGGGCGATGAACGATCTGGATAATGACTACCACACCCGAGCGGCGACCCGAGCGGCGGAGGGCTACGCTCCCGCCCCGACCGCCGGCGCTCGCGCACCACTGCCGGATCAGCCGCCGCGGCGCGCTCGCTGGTGCGGCCGGTGCTGGGGGCACCGAGCTTGCTGCGCGGGTTCGGGACCGATCGACGCCGCGCGGCCAAAGAACCGTCGGCGAGAGAACGCAGGGAGGATGCCGTGACCTTGTCTCGCCGAACCTTGGGACGTCTGCTGCTCGTCGCCGCGCCCGTCTCGATCTCGCTCGGCCGGCCACCGGGCTCGGTCGGGGGGGCGCGGCGGCAGGAGGAAGGGGACGCCGAGTCGCTGCTCCTGCGCTCGGCCCTGGCGATGGCCGATGTCTCGTCGTTCCACTTCGAGCTGACCACGCCGCGGGGTAAGACGGCGGTGCTCGACCAGTTCGAGCTGCTCGGGCTGGAAGGGGATGTCCAGCGGCCGGAGAGTTTCCGGGCGACGGTGACGGCCAAGGCGGCGATGCTCGATCTGTCGCTCGACGTCGTGGGAATCGGCACCCGGCTCTGGGTGTCGGACCCGACCGGGGAGGAAGGGGAGTACTTCGAGCTGGAGATGTCGGAGGCCGGGGGAGCGGCGGGGAGCGCGCCGGCCGATCTGCTCAATCCGGACCGGCTGCTGCTGCGGGCAGTCGAGCTGATCGAGACGCCCACTGTGGTGGGCCGGGACGAGATCGACGGGATCGAAGTGACGCGGATCGACGGCACGTTCGATCCGGCGCGGGTGATGGGGGAGGGGACGCCGCCGGCCGGGTTGGTGGGGGACCCGCTGCCGGTGGCGATCTGGATCGACGACGAGGGGCGGGTGCGGCGGCTGGAGGTGGCGGGGCCGCTGATCGCGGCCGAGGACGCGGACGGCGTCCGCCGGCTCGACCTGTCGGCGTTCGACGAGCCGGTGGTGATCGAGGCGCCGGTGGGGGCGTCGACGCCCCAGGGTTGAGCTCGCTGCCGGAGCCGCCGCCCCGCCGCCGGCGCGGCGCATTTGACGGCGGTGGGCGGCTGCGCTATCGTTTGGGAAGCACAGCCTTCGGGGTGAGGTGAGGCGGGGCGTGGTCCCGGCCAAGTCCTGACCGGCGGTAGAGCCCGCGAGCGCGCGCGCGACGTCGCGCGAGCACGATCCGGTGGGATTCCGGAGCCGACGGTAAAGTCCGGATGGGAGAAGGCGTGGGCGCGGGCGGGCTTCCCCGTCCGCTCCGCGTTGCGTTCCCCCCAATGCCGCACCCGAGGGCCTCGGCCCCCGGGTGTTTCGTTGCCCGGGGCGTTGGGGTCCGCGGTCGGAGTCGGGCGGAGCGGGCGGTGCGGCGCCGCGATCGGGCTTGCCCGGCGCGGCGACGGTGTCGGTCGTCCGCTCAGGGACGCCCGCGGCCGGGCACCCTCGTTCCCCGCGACCGCGACCGCGGGCTCCCCCGACCAGGGGCGCCCGATGCTTCGTTTCCTCCTCGTCCGGCTCGGCCGGGCCGCGCTCGTCCTCGTCGGCGTCGCCAGCCTCGTCTTCGTCCTCCTCCATCTCGGGGGCGACCCGCTCGACGGTCTCCTCCCGCCGGGTTCCTCTCCCGAGCAGAAGGCGGCGATCGGCCGCGCCTACGGGCTCGACCGGCCGCTGCCCGCGCAGTACGCGGCCTTCATCGGCCGCGCCGCCCGCGGCGATTTCGGGGACTCGTGGCGCCAGCGGCAGCCGGCGCTCGGCGCCGTCCTCGAGCGGCTGCCGGCAACGCTGGCGCTGACGGGCGCCGCCCTCGCCCTGGCCGTCGCCGGCGGCGGACTGCTCGGAGCGGTCGCCGCCGCCCGGCCGGGCGGCCTGGTCGATGGGATCGCCCGCGCCCTGGCGCTGGCCGGGCAAGCCGTCCCCGGCTTCTGGCTCGGCACCCTGCTGATCTTGCTCTTCGCCGTCCGTCTCGGTTGGCTGCCCGCCTCCGGCGGCGCGGGGCCGACTTCCCTCCTGCTGCCGGCGGTGACGCTCGCGGCCTACCCGGCGGCGACGGTCGCCCGTCTCCTCCGGGCCTCGCTGCTCGAGACCCTGGGGCAGGACTATGTCCGGACCGCCCGCGGCAAGGGGCTGGCCCCAGGCGTGGTCCTCCTCCGGCACGCGCTGCGCAACGCCCTCCTGCCGGCGCTCGGCTTCGTCGGCTTCCAGATCGGGTTCCTGCTCGGGGGGGCCGTCGTCGTCGAGGCGGTCTTCGCCTACCCCGGCGTCGGCCGGCTGGCGCTGGCCGCCGTCGCCGACCGCGATCTGCCGCTGGTGCAGGCGTTCGTCGTCGTCCTCGCCGCCCTGATCGTCGCCGCCGGGCTCCTGGTCGACGCCCTCGCCCGCTGGCTCGACCCCCGCCTGAACGGAACCACATCCGGGACATGGGGGTAGGCGATGGCGATCGAATACCCCCGGCTCCCGGTCGCGGCAGAGCCGGAGCGCGGCGCCGACGTCGTCGCCGGTGCCGACCCGCTCCGACCGCACCGCTGGCCGATCCGGTCGCGGGGCGCCGGTGCCGTACCGGTCGCCAGTCTGGCCGGCGCGCTGATCGTCGCCCTCCTCGGGTTGGCGGCGCTGGTCGGCCCGGCGCTCGTCCCGGTCGACCCCGACCGGCAGGAGCTGGCCGCCCGCCTCGCCCCGCCGCTCGGGCTCGGCGGCGGCGCGGCCCACCCGCTCGGCACCGACGCCCTCGGCCGCGACCTCCTGGCGCGGGTGGTCGCCGGCGCCCGCG
>JBBSNJ010000618.1:0-2843 GCA_038232775.1 Thermomicrobiales bacterium | reverse complement strand
GACTGCCCTACCCGCGCGGGTGCCGACGTGGGCGGCGAGATCGCTGCTGGGGGCGGTGAGCAAATCGGCATCGCGGTAGACCCGGTTCGCCAGGGCCGAGCGCAGGCGCCCGAGCTCCTCGCGTCGAACCTCCGAGTAGTGCTCGGTCACCACCAGCGGAACCCTGAGCTGACGCTTCAAAGCCAGCCCCGCGATGCCCGCGATGTAGACGTGGGCGTGGATCACGTCCGGCACGAACCCCTCGCGCCGGAGTCGACGGGCGCCGGCCATCGCCGCCGCGATCTGCACCGGTGGCAACCCGCGTCCGGTCATCCCCGGGTAGCGGGCGCGCAGCGTTTGGATCCCGCCCTCGTCGGTCTCGACCAGCGAGAGGTTGCGCTGACCATCCCCGGGGCTCATCCGGTAGGCGAGGACGCGGACCTCGTGGCGGGTGGCGATCGCCCGGGCAATCTCCTGCGCCCACGCCGTCTCCCCCGGGTAGCGGGCGGAGGGGTACCAGGCCGGGAGGATGAGGACGCGGTGTTTCACCCTTCAAGTATCGGCGAGACGGGCCTGGATGGGGAGCGATGTGGCTGGTAACAAGCGCACGCCCACGACGACGAAGGCCACCCGCTGACCGGAGTCGGCGGGTGGCCTCCAGAGTTGGATCCCCGCCTGAGCGGGGTGGTGCCCTCGACTACGCGGTCTCGGGGGCCTCTTCTTCCTCAGAGTCCTCCGCCCCATCGTCATCATCCATCCCGTCATCATCGCCGGGCTCGTCCTCTTCATCGGCCGCCTCGGACTTGGCGCTGACGCACTTGCCGAAGGCGTTCTTGCCGTTCTTGTTGGTGCCGTGGGTCTCGGCGAACGCATCGGGATCGGCCTTGCGCTCGGCCTTGCATTCCTTGGCCGCGTTCTTGAAGGCCTCGGAGTCGGATTCCTGCTCGTCCTCCATCTCCGCGCTGACGCACTTGCCAAAGGCGTTCTTGCCGACGCCGTTCTTCTTGCCCTTGCCCTTGTCGTTTCCGTTGGTGCCGTACTTCTCGGCGAAGGCATCGTCGCCGCTCTCGGCTCGCTCGGCCTTGCATGCCTGCTTGGAGGCGCGCTTTTCAGCTCCGACCTCGGACTTCTCGCCCTTGACGCAGGTGCGCATCGCGCGCTTGCCGTAGGTCGCCTTGAAGGCTGCCTTGTCGGCCTTCTTATCAGCCTTGCACTCCTGCTTGGCGAGCTGCTTGGCTTCGTTCTTCTCGGATTTCGCGGTCGCCAACCCGGCGGTCAGCAGGAACGAGCCGACCAGGGCGATGACCAGGATTTGCAGCTTCTTCATGAAAAACCTCTCGTTGGTGTTGTTGGGATTGAGCCTCGGGAGTTGAACGCGTTCAGGGCCTGGATGTCAGGGGATATCTCGGAATGGGTCATTTCGACTTGCCGCTTCCGGCGTTGGCGGGAGGCCCTCCACCTGGTTTGGCGGCGGGCGCGCCGTTGCCAGGAGGAGACGGAGAGGAGGCGGGCGGGGCTGAGCTTGCTGGGCCGCTCCCCTTGGAGCCGGCGCCGGGGGGTGGTCCCGGGCTGACCGGCGGACTTGGGCCGGCCGGCTTGCCCGTGGCGGGACCTTGGGGCTGCGCTCGCCTCTCGCCGGGGGCGCCGGGCGGTCCCTGGCCCTGTGCTCGCTCGCCGCCGCCACGGCCAGGAGCGCCGGCGCTCTCCTTTCGCCCCGGAGCGTCGGCGCTCTTCCCACGCCCCGCGCCCGTCCCGGGTGCGCCGCTGGTCGAGCGGCCTTTCGCCTTGCCCACGCGCCTGCCTTGCGAGCGCTCCGCCTGTCCGTTCTTGGAGGCGCGCCCCGCCGCGGGACTCCCCTCGTCGGCTGAACTGCTGCGCCCCGCCGCCTCGCCTGCCGCCCGCGGTCCAGCCGGCTCCGCCGCCGCCGACCCTGCCTCGCTTGCCGCGGGGGCGGCGATGCGGGAGGAGGAGTTCGTGCTCTCGCCGCCGCCGACCGACAGGTCCACGATTCCGGCCGCGTCGGCGCCGCCGAAGCCGAGTGCCCCTGCAGCGAGCACCGCGCCCCCCTTGATCGCCATCCCGCCTCCTGCCGCGCCGGCGCCTATCCCGGCCGCGGAGCCGCCGCCGACCGCCGCGCCGCCGGTGGTCACGCCCGCAACGCCGCTCGCTGCGCTGCCACCCATCCCTACGGCGCCACCGCTCCCGACGGCGCCGGCCAACAAGCCCGAGACCGCAACCGCCGGCAGCGCCGGGAACAGCATCTTCAGGTCGTCGGCGCGGGCCTCGATTGCCGCTGCGAAATCACTGCAGCGATCGCACGAGCGCAGGTGCGCCTGGAGCCGCTTCGATCGGAGTCGCCGGGCGTCTTCGGAGGAGATCACTTGCTTGATCTCAGCGCAGCGCATGTCTCGCCCTTGCTGTTGGGTTTGTAGCGCCACGCGCGCCTCGTAGACGGCTTGCCGCGCCGCCGCGGGGGAGGAGTCGAGTGCATGTCCTATCTCCCCGTAGTCGAGTCCGCCGAGCTCCCGCATGACCAAGGCGCCGCGTTGGCGCTCCGGCAGCGCGGTGAGGTCGCTCAGCAACTGCCGTAGCCGCTCGCTCCGCTCGGCAGCGGCGGTGGGACTGGATTCGATTGCGGCGACTTCGTCGGGATCGAGGTCCGTGGATCGGCTGCGCTTTCGTCGTCGCAGGAGCGAGATCGACTCGTTGTGGGTAACTCGATAGAGCCACGGCCGCAGGTGCAGTTCCCCCTCCTTGGTCAGTTGTTCGGCGGCCTTGACCATGGTCGTCTGGAGCACGTCCTCCGCATCCGCCGGCCGGTGGACGATCGAGAGCGAGTAGCGGTAGAGGTCGCTCCCATAGTC
>JBBSNJ010000617.1:0-2847 GCA_038232775.1 Thermomicrobiales bacterium | reverse complement strand
GACCGCTGGGACGACGGCACCCGCAACCCGTTCGTCCTCGGCCGCGCCTTCCTCGACAGCCAGTTCTTCAACTACATGTTCGGCGTCGCCCGCTTCGACCTGGGGCCGTCCTACGCCTCGAAGGGGGCCGAGACGGTCCAGGGGGAGATCGTCGACAAGTTCCCCGTCTCGGCCAAGATCGGGCTGGTCGGGATCGTCTTCGCGGTCCTGATCGGGGTGCCGCTCGGGATCATCAGCGCGCTCAAGCAGAACACCTGGATCGACTACCTGAGCCTCTTCACCTCGACGATCGGGGTCTCGGTCCCCACCTTCGTCAGCGGCCTGCTGCTCTTGATCCTGCTCACCCGGACGTTCGGCATCTCGCCGATCCGCCGCCCCGAGGCCTGGGCCGGGCTGGGCACCGCCTATCTCGTGCCGGGCCTGATCCTGGGCGCGGCGACGATGTCCTACATCGCCCGCCTGACCCGCGCCAGCATGCTCGAGGTCAAGCGGCAGGACTACATCCGGACCGCCCGCGCCAAGGGGCTCTCCCGGCAGGGCGTCATCGGCCGCCACATGCTGCGCAACGCGCTGATCCCGATCATCACCATCCTCGGCCCAGCCGCGGCCGATCTCGTCACCGGCTCGATCATCATCGAGACGATCTTCAACGCGCCGGGGCTGGGGCGCGAATTCGTCGAGTCGATCGCCAAGCGCGACTACTCGATGATCATGGGCACTGCCATCTTCTACGCGCTCTTGATCGCGCTCGCGAACGTGCTGGTCGATGTCAGCTACGGCTTCGTCGACCCCCGGATCCGGGTCCGCCGCTAGCCGCTAGCCGTCCATCGGGCGCGCCTCCGAGACGAGGCGTTCGGGGAGAGAACCGTCATGTCGTCGGCCGTCCAGACCATCCCCGCGGTGGAGCCGGCGGAGACCGGGCTCGGCTCGCTCGCCGCCGCCCGCCCGTCGCGCAGCCTGTGGGGCAACGCCTGGCGCCAGTTCCGCCGCAACAAGATGGCGATGGTCGGCTTGGCCTACCTCGCCCTGCTGGCGATCGTCGCCGTCTTCGCCCCCCTGATCGCCCCCCACAATCCGGTCCAGTCCGACGTCCGCACCGCCGGCCAGTACCGCCAAGCGGCCTGGATCGACAACCCGAACCCGCTCAAGGCAGGGCTCTGGGACTACCCGCTGGGGACCGACTCGATCGGGCGCGACGTCTTCAGCCGGCTTGTCTACGGCACCCGCATCTCGCTGGTGGTCGGGTTCATCCCGATGGCCGTCATCCTCCTGATCGGCGTCCCGGTCGGGCTGGCGGCCGGCTTCGCCGGGGGGCGGCTCGACAACGCCCTGATGCGCTTCACCGACATCGTCTACGCCTTCCCGGCGCTGCTCTTCTTCATCATCATGCAGATCGCCTTCGGCGACACCGAATTCGGGAAACTGCTGAACGGGCTGGTCCTGCTCTTCGTCACCCTCTCGATCATCAACTGGACGGGCGTCGCCCGCCTGGTCCGGGGCGAGACGCTGGCGCTGAAGGAGAAAGAGTTCGTCGAGGCGGCGCGGGCCGGCGGCGCCGGGGCGGGGCGGCTGATCAGCAAGCACATCCTGCCGAACGCGCTCGGCCCGATCATCGTCGCCTCGGCCTTCATCGTCCCCGGCGCGATCATCTACGAGGCGGTCCTCTCCTTCCTCGGGATCGGCGTCCGCCCCAGCACCAACCTCACCAACCCCTTCCCCTCCAGCTGGGGGCAGATGATCCAGGAAGGGTACCGGCTCTGGGAGTCTCAGCCCTGGATGCTGATCGCCCCCGCCCTCGCCATCGCCCTCGTCACGCTGGCTTTCACCTTCGTCGGCGACGGCCTCCGCGACGCGCTCGACCCGCGCGAGCAGCTCTAGCGTCTCCGGCGAGGAGCC
Source organism: Thermomicrobiales bacterium (assembly GCA_038232775.1). GTDB lineage: Bacteria > Chloroflexota > Chloroflexia > Thermomicrobiales > UBA6265 > JBBSNJ01. The sequence goes on along the minus strand of JBBSNJ010000617.1, from coordinate 951 downwards.
GGGCGCAGGAAATCCGCGGGCGTCGGCCGCGGGCGCCTCTTCCACCGCGGCAACGAGACGCCGTTGCTGGTTCCCTCGGAGCTGCCGGAGAACACGTCGCCGTCGGCCACGACCACGTTGGCGATCCTCGCGCCCGAGACTATCCGCCACCGCTGCCCCGAGCGCTAGGAGTTCTCGGCGCCGGTCGTCGTCCTCGATCACTCCGCGAGGAGCGCGATGGGAGCGGCCGGACCGACCGTCACCCGGCCTGGGACCGCGTCAGCATTCGCGCCCGGAGGCCCCACTTCGTCTGGCTCATCCGGAATCCGGATGAATCGTGGGTGTGCCCCGCCGCGCGAATGCAAAGCGTTCTCCCGGATTCCGTATCATCCGGCCCAGCGGGCGGGAGCGGGTCGGCTTCGGCGAGCCCCGGCGGCACCGCCTGGCTCGAACGGCGGGCGAGCCGCCGAGCACGGAGGAGGCGGGGCCAGGACGATGACCCCATGGCCGCGCGTGCAATGATTCCTCGCATAGGAGATACGCTCTCTCTGCCGCGCATCGCGAGACTCGGAGCCATGAAGGAAGGAGGTACACGCGACATGGCGACCACCCACAAGACGATCCGGGTGACGGAGGAAACCGGGCTGCCGGAGCTGCTCGACGACGCGGCCCGGGCGCCCATCTTGCTCGAGCGCGACGGGACGCTCTTCCGCCTCAGCCGGGCGGACGACGATCTCTTCGCCGGCCACGACCCGGAGCGCGTCCGCGACGGGCTGCGCCGCTTCGCCGGCACGATCGGCGCCGAGGAGGGCGAACGCCTCAAGGCGATCGTCGACCGGGGGCGGGAGGACGGCACCCGCCCGCCCGACCGGCCGTGAGCTACTTGATCGACACCGACTGGCTGATCGACGTCCTGCTCGGCGTGCCGGGCGCGGTGGGCGCCGTCGAGCGCCTCAGTGGCCAGAACCTGGG
>JBBSNJ010000616.1:0-2853 GCA_038232775.1 Thermomicrobiales bacterium | reverse complement strand
GTCGCCGCGCCGGCACCGCGCCTCCCCCCGACCCCGCCCGACGCGCCTCCCCATCCGGATCGATCGTTCTCCCCGGTCCCGCCCACCGGACCGGGGCAAGGGGCCGGGGGCGAGGGTCCTCCCCCCAGCCGACCGAGGCAGTCCCGATGGCACGCGCCCTCCCCCTCCCAGCCAGCCGGACCGGTTGGCGCCTCCGCCGCGGCCCCAACCGGGACTGGCCGTGGGCGCTCCTCTTCCTCGGCCCCAACCTCCTCCTCTTCGCCGTCTTCGTCGCTTACCCCGTCTTCTCCGGGCTCTATCTGAGCTTCTTCGACTGGAAGATCGTCACCCCCCCGGTCTGGGTCGGCCTCGACAACTACCTCGCCTTCTTCCGCGACCCGCTGACCCCCAAGCTCGCCGCCAACTCCCTCCTCTACGTCGTCGGCGCCGCCGTCCCCCTGGTCGTCGTCGCCCTCGCCAGCGCCACCCTCCTCAACGCGGTCGCCCGCGGCGCCTACGCCTGGCGCGCCATCTACTTCCTCCCCCTCGTCACCTCCCCCGTCGCCGCCGCCGCCGTCTGGAAATGGCTCTACGCCCGCGACCAGGGGCTGCTCAACATCGGCCTCTCCCAGCTCGGCGTCCCCCGCGTCGACTGGCTGTTCAACACCACCTGGGCGATGCCGGCGGTGATCGTAATGACCGTCTGGAAGCTCCTCCCCTTCAACACCATCCTGTTCCTGGCCGGGCTCCAGGAGATCCCACGCCACCTCTACGACGCCGCCGCCGTCGACGGCGCCTCCCGCTGGCAGCAGTTCCGCCACGTCACCGTCCCCCTGATCACCCCGACGACCTTCTTCGTCCTCCTGATCACCCTCTTCGGCCTCCTCTTCGGCAGCTTCGACATCATCAACGTGATGACCCAGGGCGGCCCCCTCGACAGCACCAACGTCTTCATCTACGACATCTACCGCAACGCCTTCGAGTACTTCCGGATGGGCTACGCCTCGACCCAGGCCTACATCCTCTTCGTCCTCGTCTTCTTCCTCACCCTCGCCAACTGGCGCCTCCAAAAGCGCTGGGTCCACTACGAATGACCGCGACCGAACCGGCCGCGGCCCCCGTGTGCCCACGCCGATCAGCGCGCAGCCGCCCTCCCGCTCCCGCGCCCGGGAGCCGGGTTCAAGGGAGGAAGCTCGTCGCCCCCAACCCGGAGTCCGCATGACCGCTCACCGCCGCCGCCCCAGCCCGGCCCTCTTCGCCCTCGCCTTCCTCCTGGTGGCGGGCGCGTTGGTCAACCTGGTCCCCTTCGTCTGGACCGTCTCGACCTCGTTGAAGACCCCGACCGAGGTCTTCGCCTACCCCCCCACCTGGCTCCCCGACCCGATCGCCTGGGGCAACTACGCCCGCGCCTTCGAGATCGTCAACCCGCGCGTCTTCCTCAACTCGGCCATCTTCTCGGTCAGCATCGTCCTCCTTCAAGGGCTGGTGACGACGATGGGCGGCTTCGGCTTCGCCCGCCTCCGCTTCCGGGGGCGGGAGCCCCTCTTCCTCCTCTACCTCGGCACGATGATGATCCCCCCCCAGGTGACGATGATCCCGACCTTCATCGTCGTCGTCCAGCTCGGCTGGATCGACTCCTACCAGGGGCTGATCTTGCCGATCCTGGCCCAGGGCGCCTTCGGCACCTTCATGTTCCGCCAGTTCTTCCTGAAGCTGCCGAGCGAGCTGTTCGAGGCCGCCCGCCTCGACGGCGCCTCCCCCTGGCAGCTCTACTGGCGCCTCACCCTCCCCCTCAGCCGCCCCGTCCTCACCGCCTACGCCGTGATCACCTTCCTCACCGCCTGGAACCTCTACCTCTGGCCCCTGATCGTCGTCCGCTCCCCGGCCCTGAAGGTCGTGCCGATGGCCATCGCCGAACTCAGCGGCGGCTTCTCGCAGGACCGCGGCGTCGAGATGGCCGCCGTCTCCCTCTCCATCCTCCCCGTCCTCGCCCTCTGGCTGGTCGGCCAAAAATGGTTCGTCGAAGGGATCGCGATGACCGGCCTCAAGAGCTAGCCGAGGTCAGCCGGGTCGATCGAGTCGGGGAGTATGGAGGGCACGGCTGCCTGGCCGCTGGGGGTTCGCCCCCCTCCGACGGGCTCTGGCAGCGAGCGTCGGGTCGAGACCGCGCCGCGCTGCTAGCTGCTCACGGGTTTGCGGGTTCCGCCTGGCAGACCAATTCCGCCACAGGTGAGGACAGGACGATGACGCTGCGGCAGCGGTTGTCACCCTGGGCGTCGGCATCACGAATCGATCGGGGAGCTGCTTGCTGCGCCCGTCGGCCGGAGGCCGACCATCGACACCGCCGCTCATCGAGCCCGCGGAGTGACGACGCCTCTGCCCGACCCTGAGGTTCTCCATCCCCGCTCACGGGGCCACCTCAGGCCAACCGTCGGTCTTGATTCCCCTGCGGCAGGGGTCCAGCGATCGCCAGGGACGCACCACTCCCCGCCGCCCACCACCCGCCACTGGGAGCCGACGATGCCCCTCCGCTTCGCCTACAGCACCATCAACTGGGGCGAAACCCCCGACCTCGATCCTATGCTGGCCCAAATCCACGGGGCCGGCTGGCGCGCCGTCGAGCTCTTCTGGCACGACCTCGGCTGGCTCGGCCCCCACACCCGCCTCCGCCGCCAGCTCGACGACGCGGGCTTGCGCCCGGCGACCATGTTCGGCGCCGTCGCCCTCCCCGTCGACGACCGCCAGCGCCACCGCCTCCAGCGCCAGATCGACTACGCCGCCCTCCTCGGCGCCGAGGCCTACGGCCTCGTCGGCGCCGCCCGCCTCCGCTTACGCCCCCCCACCCCCGCCCCGGGCCTCCGGGGGGGGGGCGGC
>JBBSNJ010000615.1:0-2860 GCA_038232775.1 Thermomicrobiales bacterium | reverse complement strand
TTCGACCGACGCCGCCTCCTCGACGACGACGCGGCGGGCGATCGGGCACTCGAAGCAGCGGCGGGGGGCGCAGAGCGTCGCGTCGAGCTGGAGCAGGCCCTGCTGCCCACGGGCGCCGAGGGCGCCGAGGCGTGCGCCACCGGCCACCTGCTTCGCCGCCCGCCGCGTCGCCTGGTTCGGCTCGGCCGCCGGCAGCGCCTCCCAAACGCGGGCGGCGGCGTCGGCCAGCTCCGGGTCGCCGGTCTGCTCGGCCAGGGCGAGGGCGAACGGGAGGAGCGCGTTCGCGATCAATCCGACCGCCCGCTCCGCCCCGAGCCCGGGCGCCCCGCCCCCGGCGGCCAGCTCCCGCAGGGCGGCGACCGGCTCCGCCCCCGACCGCAGCGGCGCCAGCAGCGCGGCCAAAAATCCGCCCCGAGCCTGGGCCGCGGCGGCGAGGGCGGCCGCCGTCGCCAGCCGGGCGGCGGGGTGGTTGGCGGGGCGGACACGGGCGCGGGTCCAGGCGGTCGGCGGCAGGGCGAGGCCGTGCCAGGCGGCGCCGTGGCGGAGCCAGGCCGCCTCGGCGGCGGCGACGGCCGGAGCGCCGAGCCCGGCCAGGGCGGCGTCGGCCGGGGCGAGCGGGAGGAAGCCGGCGGCGCCGAAGAGGAGGCCACGCGCGAGGGCGAGCCGGGCCGCGGCGGGGACGGTGGCCAGCGCTGCCTCGAGCGCGGCCAGGGGGAGGACCGCCGCCACGGCCCGCATCGGCTCGCGGTTGGCGCTGAAGCCCAGGCCGTCCCAGATTTCGGCGCAGAGGACGTCGCCCGGCGCCTCGGCCGTCAGCCGGGCTTCGAGCCGGGCGGCCTTGACAGCCAGGCGGCGATCGCCGAGGTCCCAGAGGATCGCCCGCACCGCGGCCGGGTCGCGGCGGGCGAGCGCCGGGGCGCAGACGGCGCCGCCGAACCGCCCCCAATCGACGGCGGTCGGCGCGGTCAGCGGCTCGGGGAGGAGCGGTCCGAGCTCGACGACCGGCACCAGCGCGCCGTCCCGCCGCCGCGTCTCGGCCCCATCGTGGCGGAGCACGGCGTGGAGGACGACCGCGTCGTAGCGCGGATCGCGCTGGTGCCCGTGCTCAGTCCAGCCGCGGGTCCGCAGGTGGAGCTCGACGCCGCCCGCCCGAAGCTCCCGCCCGTCGAAGAGGAGGAGGGCATCGCCGAAGTCTGGCCCGAGCCCGTGGCTCCAGGTGCCGCGGTGGACGACCTCGACGCTCCGCCCATCGACGGTCCGCAGCGGTCCCGCGAAGCGGCCCTCGTGCCAGGCGGCGCTGAGGGCGATCTCGGGCGGGTCCCGGCGCCCGCCTTCGGGGGAGGTGGAGGTGGACGAGGACATGGGCGATCCCTGCCGCGGCAGCGCGGGCTTGGCGAGACCGAGCCGGCACGGCGGCAGGGTATCCGGTCCGCGACCGTCGCGAAAGGGGCGCCAACCGTTCGGCCTTCGCGTCATCGTTTCGCGCTGGGGGCTCGGCACCGCCAGACCGCGACTCGGCACCCCGGCGCGACGCGGCCGGCGGCTGCCAGGGCGTCCCACCTAAGCGGTTCCGGCCCGCCCCTTCCCGTGGCCCAGGGATCGAAACGCAAAACATGGACGCGCACCCCGACCGTTCGGCCTTCGCGCCGCCGCCCCATCACGCCCTCGCTGCCCCGCCCCGATGCGAGTCGACAGCGGCCGGGGCAACCAGGGGCACCCCGGCGCCGGGTCCGAACCACTACGCGGGCTCGCGGTCGCCGATCACCCCGCCCAGGACCGCGTCGACGGCGCGCTCCTCCCAGTCGGCGGCGAAGGGGGCTCCCGCCAGATACTGGGCGTAGAAGGCCCCGACCAGGGCGTTGACCGCCAGGTCGAGGTCGGCCCCGTCGCGCAGCTCGCCCCGGTCGTGGGCCCGCTCCAGCACCCCGCGCAGCAGCCGCCGCCGCGGCAGCACGATCTGCTCCCGGTACATTGCCAACAGCTCCGGCGTCTCGTGCTCTTCGGCCAGCACGGTGCCGATCAGGGCGACCCCGCCCGGTCGGCTCACCCCCCGCCGGAAGTGGCGGAGCTGGGCGACCAGGTCGGCCCGCAGGGCGCTCCCCTCGGGCGGCGCCGTCCGGTCGCGCGAGGCGCCGAGCGCCGCCAGCGCGGCGGCCGCCCGTTCCGCCTTGCCCCGATAACGCCGGTAGATCGTCGGCTTGGTCACCCCCGCCACGGCGGCGACCGCGTCGAGCGACATCCGGGCGTAGCCGTCCCGCCCGAGGAGGTGCAGCGCCGCCGCCAGGATCCGCTGGTCGGTCTCCGGAGCGCGCGGCCGTCCCCGCGGCGCCAGCGCCGCCGCTCCGGTTTCGTTCCCTGTCGCGGCCATCAGTCTGTTCCTGCTCGCGATCTCGACAGTCACGCCCTCCCCAGTCGGGGAGTTGCCCATTGAGTTACCGTACCGTATGGTAATTTTATCTCGGGGGGAGAAGCCACCGGGAGCGGCGAGACCCGCCGCCGACCTCGATCCAGGGATAGGGTCGCACACGCGGCGAGGGCCGCAAGGAGGCACGCTTGGCCGGCGCGATCAACATCACCGATCCCGACAATCCGACGCGTATCCTGATGATCATCTCCAACCCGGCGGTCTCGACCACCCTCGGCGGCCCGGTCGGCTTCTGGGGCTCGGAACTGACCCACGCCTGGCACGCCTTCAAGGAAGCCGGCTACGCGGTCACCGTCGCCAGCCCCGACGGCGGCTCCTGCCGCCTCGACACCTTGAGCGACCCCCGCGACGAGAGCGGCTACTCGCGCGGCGATCTGCTGACGATGGGGTTCGTCAACACCCCGGAGCTCTGGGCCCTCGTCGAGCAGACGCCGA
>JBBSNJ010000614.1:0-2864 GCA_038232775.1 Thermomicrobiales bacterium | reverse complement strand
CGACCGTCGGCGCGGCCGAGGTCGCCCGCGCCAGCAGGCCGGTCAGATCGCCGAGGCGATCGACAAGCGAGGAGACTTCCTGGTTGACCTCCTGCTGCCGCTGGGCGGTCACGATCGAGATCGAGCTCAGGTCGCGGGCGACCTGCGACAGGCCGCTCGCGATCGAGGCCTGCTCGTCGAGCAGGGAGTTCAGGGCTCCGGCCTGCTCCGACCCCTGGCGGGCGAGCCGGCCGAGCTCGTCCCGCAGGCCAGCGAGACCGCCGCCGATCTCCTGCAGCATCCGGGTGCTGGCGGCGATCCCGTTGGTGCCGCCGCGGAGCGAGTCCGCCAACCGCCCGTTCGCCTCGGCCTCATCGGCGATCGCCGACTCGACCCGCGTCTGGCTCGCCGCCAGCCCTTGGGCCAGATCAGCGATGCCGCGCACCGCCTCGGTCGCGACCCGCCCCGCCTGGGCGGCCGCCTCCGAGCCGGCCAGCGCCTTGTCGGCGGCGTCGGCCAGGGCGACGGCCGCGTTGCCGATCTGGCGGGTCACCGCTTGGTCGCTCTGGATGCCGGAGGTCGTCAGCCGCTCCAAGCTTTGGACGGCCGAGAGGAGCGTCCGCTGCTGGTCGGTGGTGACACTGACCTCGGACGTCAAATCCTCGAGCGCGTGGGAGAGGCCCGTCGAAACCTGGCGCAGGTCGCTCAGCAGGCGGTGCGTCTCCTCGGCGCCGGCCCGCATCCCGCTGGCGAACACGCCGAAGTCGGCGATCTCCCGCTCACGCCGGCCCGCCACCTGCTCGAGCCGATCGTGCTCGACCCGCAGCCGGTTGAGCAGCTCCTGGGTCGAGCGGTCGAAGCGGTCGGCCAGGCGCTCGACGCTGCGGGCCAGCATCGCCGGCCGGCTGCCCCGATCGCCGGCGAGCACGACCGTCGCCTCGGCCAGCACGTTGTCGAGGTCGGCCTGGAAGCCGCCGGCGCGGAGGGCGATTTTGTCCTCGCGCGTCTCCCGCCGCCCGTGGGCGTAGAAGGTGAGGAGGATGACGACGGCGATGATCCCGGCGTCCAGCAGCGCGACGGTCGAGAAGGTGGGGGACAACGGGCTGGTCATTCCCCCGAACCCCCCCTGCCAGAGGTAGAGCATCGACTGGCCGGCGTCCTCCGGGTTGGCGTTGAGGTATGCCTCGTAGGCCCGCGCCGCCTCCGCGAAGGCGAACCAGGTCAGCAAGATCGGCATCAGGACCAGGACGTTGCGGACCTTGTCGGCCACCTCGATCGCGCCGGCGGCGTAGCGCCCCTCCCGCCGGACGGCGTAGGCGTGGGCCAGCCGGTCGGTGTTGAAGGCCCGCCGCAGGTCGACGTCCGACCACCGCTGCCGCCCCTCGTCGGTGGCGACGGCACGTGCCAACTCCTCCATCCGCTCCGCGGCCCGCGGGTCGACCTCGGCGATCGAGGCGGCCATCCCCGCCAGATCCTCGCCCAACTCCAGCGGCTCGGTCCCGCGGCCGCCACCGACCGGTCTCGGCTCCGGCTCCCGCCGGATGTCGGCATCCGGCAGCCGGGGCAGCCGCATCGTCTCGTTCGGGCCGCGGCCACCGGCGGACGGCCAGCCCGCCGGCGCGGCCGGGGCGGGCACCCGCCCCCGCCCCGGCTCGGTCCGGGTCGCGGCAGCGACTCCCGGCCGCGCCGGTGACGGCTCATTCGTTCGGCGTTGCTGCACCGCTCTCCCCTGTCTTGCTGGCGAGCGCGTCGTCGGGCCGGGACGCCCCGGCCTCGCTCGGCATCCCCGGTCCGGGCGGGAGCGCGACTCTCGATTCTGGGGCGGGGCTGGGGCCGGCCGGGGGTCGGGCAGTGCGGAAGTGGGCTAGAATGCGTCGCCCGGCCGCGCCCCCCCGCGGTTGTCCCCGGACACTCTACCATCGGGGTCGCGCCTACGGACAGGCGGGAACACCTCCCCGACACGGCCGGACGGGACACTTCCCCATGCCCACGCTCGACGATCTCGACGCCGCGATGCTGCGTCCGCTCCGCTCCGCTCCGGCGATCGCCCGCCTCGGGGGCGGCGCGGTCCTGCTGGCGGGGGCCGATCAACCCTGGCGCGTCGTCGGCCGCAGCGCCGCGGTCTACCAACTGCGGCAGCCGAACGGTCGGACGCTCGCGCTACGCTGCCCCCTGGCCGACCCGGCCGATCTCGACCCGAATCTGGAAGCGCGCTACCGGGCGCTGGCCGACGCGCCCGACCTCGCCCCGCTGCGCGAACCGGGCGGCCCCCTCGTCGGCGATCTCGCCTATCTCCCCCGCGGGCTCGCCCTCCCCGCCCGCGACTTCCGCTCGGCCCACCAACCCGTCGTCGTCATGGACTGGGTGCCGGGGCCGACGCTGCTGGCCGCGGTCGACCGCGCCGCCCGCGCCGACGACGCCGCGACCCTGGAGACGCTGGCCGACGCCTGGGCGGCCGTGGTCGGATCGCTGGCCGCGGCTGCGTTCGACCACGGCGACCTCGCCGCCGACAACGCCCTCATCCGGCCAGGCGGAGATATCGCCCTCGTCGACTACGACGCGAGCGACTGGCCCGGTTCTCCTCCCCCGCCTCGGCCCATCGCCGACCGGGGAAATCCGACGCCGGAACCCGGCTACGCCCACCCCTCCGGCGACCCCGCGCCGCCCGGCGAGCGGGACCGCTTCCCCGCCCTGGTCGTCTGGGCCTCGCTCCGGCTCCTCGCCCTCCGGCCCGACCTCCGGGAGCGCCACGGCGACCCGGCCGGGCGGAGCGGCGGCACGCTCCTCTTCGCCGCCCGCGACCTCGACGACCCGGACGCCTCCCCCCTCTTCGCCACGCTCGGCGACCTCGACCACCCGGCCGGCCGGGAAACGGCGGCCCTGCT
>JBBSNJ010000613.1:0-2867 GCA_038232775.1 Thermomicrobiales bacterium | reverse complement strand
TGCGTCCAGCGTCCGGTGAGGAGAAGTCCGATGCCTTCATCTTCGCCCCGTCGCCGCCGAGCACGAAGCCCGTTCGCCGCGCGTCATTGAAAGAGATCGACCGTCGTCTTTCAATGACCGATGGACATCGAAAGCATTCTTGCATTGCCGCGAGAGGATTGCAAGTCCGTTCCATCTTTCTTTCAATGCGAGGCTAGCCGGGCGCTGTCCCCGTGCCTCTTCGGTCCCATTAAGGGAGCAGGGTCGGTGGGTTGGGCCGAACCCGGACGACCCGCGCACCACCAGCCGCCACAGCCGCCGCCGGGAGGCCGGCCGCGCCTCGGCGGCGACCGTCGCCAGCAGCCCGGCGGGGGTGGCGCGGCCGCGGTCGTGCCGCGTAGGGTGGATCGTGGTCAGGGGCGGGCGGCGGGTTTGCTTGTCTTCCTTCGGCCGATGGGCACGGATCGGTCGGCGGGTCCAGAATGGAAGTCTGCCCGCGCGGCCAGGACATTAGGAGGAAGGACCGCACCCATGCCAGACCCCACGCTCCGCGCTCCCGTCGTCGTCGACACCCGGCGCAGCCCCCACGCCCGTCTCCGTCCCGTCCCGCTCGGCGCGGTGACGATCGCGGACGAGTTCTGGGCGCCGCGGCGGCGGGCGAACCGCGAGGTCTCGCTCCCGTCGCAGTATCGGCTGCTCGAGGAGACGGGGCGGTTGGCCAACTTCCGGCGGGCGGCGGGCGAGGCAGACGGGCCGTTCCGGGGGCGATACTTCAACGACTCCGACGTCTACAAGTGGCTCGAAGCGGCGGCCTGGACGCTGGCCGAGGCGCCCGACCCGGCCCTCGCCGCCCAGGTCGAGGCCGTGATCGACGCGGTCGCTGCCGCCCAGCGGCCTGACGGCTACCTGAACTCCTACTTCGCCCGCGACCGCGCCGACCAACGTTGGACCGACCTCGATAAGCACGAGCTCTACTGCGCCGGCCACCTCTTCCAGGCCGCCGTCGCCCACCACCGGGCGACCGGGGCGGCCCGCCTGCTGGAGGTCGCCACCCGCTTCGCCGACCACGTCTGCGACACCTTCGGTCCGGCGCGGCAGGCCGCGCGCCCCTGGGCGGACGGCCACCCCGAGGTCGAACTGGCGCTGGTCGAGCTCTTCCGGGAGACGGGGCAGCGGCGCTACCTGGAGCAAGCCGGCGTCTTCCTCGACGTCCGCGGCCACGGCGCGCTGGGGCGTCCCTACGACCGCTTCGGCCCCGAGTACCACCAGGACCGCCGGCCGTTCCGCGAGGCGGGGGAGCTGGTCGGCCACGCCGTGCGCGCCCTCTACCTCGCCGCCGGCGCCGCCGACCTCGCCGCCGAGACTGACGACCCGCCGCTGCGCGCCGCCCTCGACCGGCTGTGGACGAACCTGGTCGCGCGCAAGAGCTACGTCAGCGGCGGCCTCGGCGCCCGCTGGGAGGGGGAAGCGTTCGGCGCCGACTTCGAGCTGCCGAACGAGCGCGCCTACGCCGAGACCTGCGCCGCGATCGCGAGCGTGATGTGGAACTGGCGCCTCCTGCAACTGGAGGGGGACGCCCGCTACGCCGACGTCCTGGAGTGGACGCTGTGCAACGGCGTCCTCCCCGGCGTCTCGCTCGCCGGCGATACTTCCTTCTACCAGAACCCGCTCGCCGACCGGGGCGATCACCGGCGGCAGCCCTGGTTCGGCACCGCCTGCTGCCCGCCGAACGTCGCCCGGCCTCCTCGCCTCCCTCCCCGGCTACGTCGCCTCCGTCGGCGACGACGGCGCCTGGCTCCATCTCTACGCCCAGGGCCGCGTCCGGCTGCCGCTCGCCGGCGGCGCCGTCCTGCGGCTGGAGACGCGCTATCCGTGGGACGGCGAGATCGCGATCGTCGTCGAGGAGGGGGACGGCGAGTTCGCCCTCCGCCTCCGCATCCCCGGCTGGTGCGGGGAGGGCGCCTCGCTCGCCGTCGACGGGGAGCCGGCCGCGACCCCTCGCCCCGGCTCCTACGCCGCGCTCCGGCGCCGCTGGCGTCCGGGCGACCGGGTCCGGCTGTCGCTGCCGATGCCGGTCCGCCGCCTGGTCGCCCACCCCCGCGTCGCCGCCAGCGCCGGCCGCGTCGCTCTGGCGCGCGGCCCCCTCCTCTACGGCGTCGAAGGGGCCGACACCCCCGGTTTCGATCCCCGCGACCTGCTCATTCCGCCCGGCGCCGAGCCGCGGCCCGAGTTCCGCCCGGACCTGCTGGGGGGCGTCGTCGTCCTGTCCGGCCGGGCGCAGGCCACTCCCCCGGCCGCCGATTGGCGGGGGCAGCTTTTCCGCCCGCTCGATCAGGCTGAGGCTGAGACGTATCCCCCCTCGGTGGGCGCGTCTGAGTTTACGGCCATCCCGTATGCACTCTGGGCCAATCGGGAAGCCGGGCCGATGGCGGTCTGGCTGCGGCGGGGGTAGGGCGGAGTCCGGAGCAGCCCTGGGATTGCGCGCCGACGGAGCCGGAGCTTCCCCGCGGGCTCCTCGGCCCGCGGCGCCTCGGGGGGGGGCACGGGCTCTCTCTCGGAGGGGTTGGGTACTGGCCCCCGCGGAGGGTTTTGGGGACCGCGCGGGCGCCGAGCACCCCGCCCGGAACCCCGCCCCGCCGGCCAGACGTTCAGCGGCGAGGCGCCCGGCGGTTCGGCCACCGAGCCCCACCGGATGCCCGGTTCGCCCCCAACGGTGCGGTCCGGAACCGAAACGGTCAGGGAGAGCGGGGCGAGGGAGAAGCCCGATCCGGCGGCGGCAGCGCCGCGGTTCGGACGGAGTGCCGCAGCGTCGGTGCGGCGGCCAACCCGGGCGCCGTGGGCGCCTCGCCGCGGGGGCTGCGCTCCTCGCGCGCCGCCGGAGGCGCCGG
>JBBSNJ010000612.1:0-2869 GCA_038232775.1 Thermomicrobiales bacterium | reverse complement strand
CGGCTCAGACCGGCGCCAGGGGCCGGTGCGGCGCCGCCGGCAGCTCGACCGCGATCGGGTCGCCGGGGCGCACCTCGCCCCCGGCCACGACGACCCCCATCACCCCCGCCTTGCGCACCAGGTTGCCCGCCGCGTCCCGGCCGAGCGTCGCCGCCATCAGCCCCGGCTGGACGCCGTCGAGTTGGGCGCACGGGTTGCGCAGCCCCGTCACCTCGACCACCGCCCCGCCGCCGAGGCGGAGCCGGGCGCCGGTCGGCAGGCCGAGCAGGTCGAGCCCGCGGGTGGTCACGTTCTCCCCCATCTGGCCGGGCGCCACGGCGAAGCCGGCCGCCCGCAGCTCGTCGTGCAGTTCGGCGTGGATCAGGTGGACCTGGCGCAGGTTCGGCTGGCTCGGGTCGCGCGCCCCCCGCGAGCGGTGCTTGACCGTCTCCCCGGCGTGGGCGTCCCCCTCGATCCCCAGCCCGGCCAGCAGCCGGACCCGGTCGTGGGTCGGCTTGCCCATCGTGTGCCCCGCGCTGCGGCTGACCGCCGCCACCACCCCCGCCATCGCCGCCCGCGGCGCGGACGCGAGGGATGCCCGATCGGGGATGCTGGAAGCGGCGCTCACGGGGAGGGGGTGGTCGGGCATCGGCGTCTCCGTTCGGTGATGGGGGGTGCTGGTCGTGGTCGGCAGCGGTGTTGGGGGAAAGGTACCGCGTCGGCGGTGGTTCCGGTCGGGGACGGGGCATAACCGGCGAGATTATCGGCGTTGGACACCCTCCGCGTAGGCCCGAACCGCCGCCGCCTGGCGCGCGGTCTCGATCGACCCCGGCCGGCTTGCCCGCACCCGAGTGATCGCCTCTTCCGCGCCGAGCCCCTGGTGAATCAACCAGCAGGCCAACAAGGTACCGGTCCGTCCCAAGCCACCGCCGCAATGGACGGCGACGCGCCGCCCACTGGCAACGGCCTCATCGACCGCGGCGATCCCCTGCGCCAGTTGCTCCGGGGTCGGCGGCGCGAAGTCGGCGACCGGCAGGTGGATCTCGACCAGGCCGTGGCGGGCGAGACGGGCCGGGTCGTGCGGACGCGGGTGAAGGTTGAGGAGCACCGACACCCCCTGCTCGCCGAGGGCGGCCAGCGCCGCGCCGCGCCGCGGGTAGGCGCAGCCGAGGAGCACGCCATCCTCCAGCCACGTGCCGCGGTCGACCAGCAGGCCAATCCCGCGCAGCACGCGTTTCGGTCGGAGCGCCGCCAGCGCCGGCATCACCACCTCCATCCCGTCATCGACCGCCAACTCCAAGCGACCGGTCGGGAGCCGCCGGCGATCGCGACCACGATCTGGGCGTCCATGGTGCCGAAGGAGAAGCCCACGCCCCCGGTTGCCCCCCTGCCCCGCCGCCGACGGCGTCGAGCGTCGACCGATCCGGCCCCGCGCGGAGGACCATCGCCTCCGGCCGCGTCTGGCGGGTGGGGCCGCGTATCGTCGCCCGAACGTGCCTCCCCCATCCCTCGCACCGCCATTTGGGACCATTCCCGGCCGCCGACGCCGCCGATACGTTGCAGTCCGGACGGTCGGCATCGAAAGCTCCGTCGTCTGCCGGGTGGGCGAGTCGCCGCCGCACGGCCGGGCGCGGTCGCGTCGGCTAGACTCCGGAGCGATTGCCGGGTCGCCGGCGCGGCCCGTCCCTCGCCATCAGGAGGCTGCCCCCCGTGGATGCCGACACCCCGACCGAGACCGCTCCGACCAACGGCCGCGCCGACGCTCCCGCCCCCCTCGCCCCGACCGACCCGGTCGACCTCCACCTCCACACCCTCGCCAGCGACGGCTTCTGGACCCCGGCCGCCCTGGTCGACCACCTGGCCAGCAACGGCTTCACCGTCGCCGCCGTCTGCGACCACGACACCCAGCGCTCGGTTCTGGAGGCGACCCGCCGCGCCGCCAAGCGCGGCATCCGGCTCGTCCCCGGCGTCGAGGTCACCACCCGCTGGCGCGACCGCCAACTGCACCTCCTCGTCTACGGCATCCGCCCCGACCGGACCGACGACGCGGCCGCCCCCTTCCGCGCCGCCCTGGCCGACCTCGACGCCCTCCTGATGGCCGCCGCCGAGGACGCCCGCCGCCGGCTCGAGGCAGCAGGCAAGCCCCTCCCCTGCCTGGAGGAGGTCGTCGCCGGCCGCCCGATCTGGCCCTTCCACGTCCTCTCGGCGATGATCCGCGAGGGGCACGCCCGCGGGCTGAAGGACGCGGCCGAGCTGGTCACCGAGCTCGGCGGCACCTTCACCGCCGACCTCCCGCTGGGGCGGGTCGTCGCCGCCGCCCACCAGGCGGGCGGGCTCTGCGTCGTCGCCCACCCCGGCCGCGCCGACTCGGTCGGCGAGGTGACGGAGGCGGACGTCGACGCCATGCTGGCCGAGATCCCGCTCGACGGCATCGAGGCCCACTACCGCTCCTACACCGACGAGCAGACCGCCCGCTACCGCGAGATCGCCCAGCGGCGCGGCCTCCTGATCTCCTGCGGCTCCGACTCCCACGCCCCCAAGCAGCCGGTCGACCCCCGCCCCTGGCGCGCCGCCTGGTGCGCCGACCTCCTCGCCCGCCTCGGCGTCGAGGTCGCCCCCGTACCCGACGGCGAGCCGGTCTGGGCGCCGGGGATGGACACGCTGGTCGCGCCCCCCTCGCCTCCCGCCCCGCCCGAGGGCGAGCAGCCGGAGCCGCCCCGGGAGCAGCTCATGGAGGCCGAGGCGGAGATGGAGGCGGCGGGAGCGGTTGAGGCCGGAACGTCCTCGTAGGATCGGCCGTCACCCGGTAATCCTGGAATCCTGTCCGACGTTGGCGGGCGCGGCGCCGAAGCATGCGGCGATCGGAGCGGGGAGGCGCCGGGAGGCTGAT
>JBBSNJ010000611.1:0-2872 GCA_038232775.1 Thermomicrobiales bacterium | reverse complement strand
GTGGCGGGGCCGGTCTTCGCCTCGCGGCGAAGCCGGAGGGGATCCACGAGGGTGTCGGCCACGACATCGGGGCGGGGAGCCGGTACCGCTATCGACTGGATGGAGGAGAGGCCTACCCAGACCCCTGGTCGCGGTTCCAGCCGGATGGCCCGCACGGATCGTCGGAGGTCGTCGATCCGACGTATCGATGGCAGCACCTCGACCCGTCGGGACTGCAAGCCAAGAGGCTGGTGATCTACGAGCTGCACGTCGGGACGATGACGCCGGAGGGGACGTTCCGGGCGGTGATCGGGCAATTGCCGGAGCTCAAGCGGCTCGGCGTGACCGCAATCGAGCTGATGCCGGTCGCGGAGTGCCCCGGCCGCTGGAACTGGGGCTACGACGGGGTCGATTTGTTTGCCCCGAGCCACAACTACGGCCGGCCGGAGGAGCTCAAGGCGCTGGTGGACGCCGCCCACGGCGAAGGGCTGGGGGTGCTGCTCGACGTCGTCTACAACCATTTGGGGCCGGACGGGAACTACCTGCGCGTCTTCAGCGACGACTATTTCACGGCGCGGCACAAGACGCTCTGGGGCGACGCGCTCAACTACGACGTCGAGAACAGCCGGTTCGTCCGCGACTTCGTGATCGAGAACGCTTGCTACTGGCTCTCGGAGTACCGGTTCGACGGCCTCCGGCTCGACGCGACCGACGCGATCATCGACGACAGCCCCCGCCACCTGCTGGCGGAGTTGAGCGAGCGGGCGCGGGCAGTGACGGGGCGCCCGGTGGTCCTGATCGCCGAGGAGGCGCGCAACGAGGTCCGGACGATCCGACCTCGTTCCCAGCGCGGCTTCGGCCTCGACGCCGTCTGGGCCGACGACTTCCATCACGCGGTCCGCGTCTTCCTGACCGGGGAGCAGGAGGCCTACTACGCTGACTACGAAGGCTCGACGAGCGAGATCGCGGCGACGGTGACGGGCGGCTTCCTCTATCAGGGGCAGCCGACGCGGCGGACGGAGCGGCCGCGCGGGACGCCGGTGACCGACGAGCCGGCCTCGGCCTTCGTCTTCTGCATCCAGAACCACGACCAGATCGGCAACCGGGCGTTCGGCGAGCGGCTGCACCACGTGGTCGACGCCGGCCGCTACGCGGTGGCATCGGCCCTGCTGCTGCTGGCGCCGGAGACGCCGCTGCTCTTCATGGGGCAGGAGTTCGCGGCCTCGGCCTCGTTCATGTACTTCACGGACCACGAGCCGGAGTTGGGCAAACTGGTGACGGAGGGGCGGCGGCAGGAGTTCGGCGAGTTCCCGGCCTTCGCCCACCCGGAGCTGCGGCAGACGATCCCCGACCCGCAGGCGGAGGAGACGTTCCGCCGCTCCAAGCTCGACCTCGGGGAGCGGCGGACGAACGCCGGCCTCTACCGCCTCTACCAGGAGCTGCTGCGGTTGCGGGGGGAGGATCCGGTGCTGCGGGTGCAGGACCGAACGCGAACGCGGGTCGATGTGGTCGGCGCCCAGACGTTGATCCTCGACCGCTGGGTCGGGCAGGAGCACCGGTTGCTGGTGGCCAACTTCGGCCCGGCGCTCGCGCTCGACGCCGGCCAAGCGGCGCTTGGGGGGTTGCCGCTGGAGCGGATGGAGCGCCTGTTGGCGACCACTGAGCGGCGTTTCGGCGGCAATCGTGGCGCGGCAGGGGTCCGCGGGAGAGGCGGGCGGCGCCGGATCGAAGTGCCGGCTCGGGCGGCCGTCCTGTTCGCGGTCGACGCTGCCGCCGCCTCCGACGGGGCGTCGACCGCCGCGGGCGGGTGAGGCGTGCGTCCCACCCCCAAGGACCTCTCTGCTGAGGGGACGCCGGGTGGGGTGGGTTGGCGAGCGGCCGTACAATGCGGGCGAGCATGATCAGTCGCGGTCGGCGAAGTGGAGACGCGGCGACGCCCCGTCGCGGAGGAAGGAAGGCTCGTGGTTCAGGCAAAAGCCCAGCAGGTCGGCGAAGCGATCGACGCCCAAAAGCGGGCGGTCAATGGGCGGACTGCTCCGCCGGGGCAGTCGACGGGAGGGCAGGCGCTGGTCGCGTCGCTGATCGGCGAAGGGGTCGAGACCGTTTTCGGCCTGCCGGGGGTCCAGCTCGACGGGGCGTTCGACGCGCTCTACGCGGCGAGCGATCAGGTGCGGGTCGTCCACCCGCGGCACGAGCAGGCCGCCGCCTACATGGCCGACGGGTACGCTCGGGTGTCGGGGCGGGAAGGAATCTGCCTGGTCGTCCCCGGCCCTGGGCTGTTGAACGCGACGGCGGCGCTGAGTACCGCCTACGCCTGCAACTCGCCGGTCCTCTGTGTGACGGGGCAGATCCAGTCGGACCTGATCGGGTTCGGGCGGGGGCTGCTGCACGAGATTCCGAACCAACTCGGGATGGTCCGCTCGGTGACCCAGCACGCGGCGCGGGCGACGGAGCCGGCGGCGATCCCCGGTCTGGTGCGGGACGCCTTCCTCCGCCTGCGCTCCGGACGGACGCGGCCGGTCGAGATCGAGATTCCCCCCGACACGCTGTTCGCGACCGGCGAGGTCGAGCCGCTGCCGAGGACGGAACGGGGCGAACGGTCGGCGGGCGATCCGGCGCGGCTGGAGGCGGCGGCGCGGTTGCTGGGGCGGGCCGCGCGGCCGCTGATCTGGGCGGGCGGGGGAGTGCTGCGGGCGGAGGCGGGGGAGGAGCTACGGGCGCTGGCCGAGCTCCTCCAGGCGCCGGTGGTGATGACGAGCAACGGCAAGGGGGCGCTCTCCGACCGGGAGCCGCTGGCCCAGACCTCGGTCGCGGCGATGGCGCTGCTGCCGGAGGCGGACGTGATCCTGGCGGTCGGCACCCGGTTCGTGGAGCCGGCGACGATGGCCTGGGG
>JBBSNJ010000610.1:0-2874 GCA_038232775.1 Thermomicrobiales bacterium | reverse complement strand
CCCCCGCCCCCCCGGCCCCCCGGCCCCCCCCCCCCGCCCCGGGCGCCCCCCCCCCCTGCCCCCCCCCCGGGGGGGGGGGCCGCGGGGCCACCAGCCTCGCGGGGGTCGCCGCGAGCACCGTCGCGGCCATCCTCCCGATGGAGTGTACCAAGCCGGTCCGCTACCCCTGCCCCGGTTCTCGCCGCAGCGGCTCCGCCCGGCCCGCGGCGTCGTTCCAGACCAGCAACGCCGGTCGCACCTCCCCCGTCTCCGGCGACCGCGTCACCTCGACGAATGAGAGCCGGTCGCGGCTCCCGACCAGACTGAACGGGTCGGGGACGACCGGCGTCCAGGTGCCGCTGTTGAGGTAGACCGGCGCGCCCGGCTCCTCCCCCAGCGGCGAGCGCTCCGACTCGTGGGTGTGGCCGAAGACGTAGGCGGGGACAGCCCACCGCTCGCCCTCGCCCTCGCCGCCGGCGCCCTGACGGGTGAGCGCCATCCGCCGGTCGGCCTCGCGCAGCAGGGCGTCGATCGCCGCCGCCGCCCGCCGCAGCGCGTTCCACTCGTCCGCCGCCGGCCTCAGCAGCGGCCACTCCCGCCAGAGGAGGAAGCCGAGCCCGGCCAGGGGCAGCCGCAGCGAGCGGGCCGGCTCCCGCAGCCGCCCCGTCCCCACCCAGGCGGCCGCCATCGCCGCCGCGCCCAACGCCGAGGGCGCGAGGGGCCGGAGGGCCAGCGCTTTGAACTGCTCCCAGGGGCTGGTCATCGTCGGCACCGCGGCCAGCGCGTCGATCTCGACCAAGACTTCTGGCGGCAAACCGATCAAGGGCGCCGCCGGCCGCAGCGTCAGCCGTCGGTAGCGGTCGCGGCGGGCGTTCCGCTCGGCCGGCGTCATCGGCGTCGTCTGGCGGAGCGCCCCCAGGAAGAGCCGGAGGTGGGCCGGCAGCGTGCTGAAGGTCAGGATCGGGTGGGCCCGCAGCGCCCAGCCGAGGTAGCGGCCGATCGGTTTGATGTTGTCGGCGAAGGGATCGACCCGCTCGACCGCGTTGAACAAGTAGCGGACGAAGAACGACCCCAGCGGCAGGGCGATCAGGCGCGGGCGCTCGGGCAGAAAGGGCGCCAGCGGCGTCAGAAAGGAGTTAATCGGGTCGTACTGGTGCCCGTGCTCCGCGTAGAGGCGGCCCGGCAGGTAGAGGATCCAGCGGTGGAAGTCCACCCGCCGCCGCCGCTCCGGGTCGGCGTCGGCGCCGACCAGACGGCGCAGCGCGTCCTGCACCGCCGGCCAGACGAACTCGATATCGTGGTTGCCGACGACGACGTCGAGCCGGTGGCCACCCCCGTCGGCCAGAAACCGGGCCAGGGCGGCGAAGACGGCGGGGTGGCCGCGGCCGACGATCGCGAGTCGGGCCAGGCTGCTCGCCTCCGAGGTCAGCCCCTCCCCCAGCTCGCACGGCAACTCGACCTGCAAGAAGTCGACGAAGTCGCCGAGGATCACCAACCGCCAGCACCGGCCTTCGCGCCGGCCGCGCGCCAGCAGTTGGTCGATGAAGCGCCCGAAGGCTTCTCCGGCGAAGAAGTCCTCGTTGGCGTCGTAGACCCCGGTCGCCGGGTCGGCTCCGGTCGAGAGGTGGAGGTCGCTGACGACGACGATGTCGGGGTCAGTCGCCGCGGCGACCCGTTCGCCCGGCGCCGAGCCGGCGCCGGACCGAGCACCGGGCGCCACAGTCGCCGGTGGCGGCGACCCGCCCCCACCGGAGCCCACCATGCTCGCGACGTCCTCCAACCCCGACCCTCCCGACATCCGAGCCGCCGCCGGCCCCGCTCCCGCTCGACCGCCACCGACGACGGGCCACCGGCCTCGATCTGGCACGGACCGCGCCGCCGTCCGGCCGCCGCGACCGGATCGCCGCCGCTCGCGCCGCTGGGCCGCGACGGCGGAGGCTGGGTCTGGCCGTCCCCGCCACGTTGCACGAACGCTGCCCGCCGCGCCCGAACTTCGAGCACGGCGAAGGGGCCAGGCGTCTGCCCGGCCCCTCGATGCCGCGCCGCGCGGCTGTTCAACCGCTCGCGCCCCCCGGGCTCAGGCACCCGGCGGCTGGGGCCGCACCGCCGCCCACTCCTCGGCCCAACGCGAGACGGCGTCGATGACGTCGTGCAGCGCCCGCCCCTTCTCCGTCAACCGGTACTCGATCCGGACCGGAGTCTCGGGGAACACCGTCCGGCAGACGATCCCCTCCCCCTCCAACTCCTTCAGCCGCTCCGAGAGGAGCCGATCGCTCAGCCCGGGCACGGCCGACGTCATATCGCTGAAGCGGGTCGTCCCGCTCAGCAGCACGCGCAAGATCGCCCCCGTCCAGCGCCGGCCGACCAGCTCGATCGCCCGGTGGTAGTTGGGGCAGAAGGCGGTGACCTGACGGGAGTGCTCGGACGGGACCCCGACTGCCGGGAGACCGCCGCAAACCGAATTGTTCATACCCCAAATTATTACCCATCGTAAGCCCCTTGACAAGGATAATCTGACGCCGGTATAGTCGGTTACGTCGGGTAAGTCACTGACGCGATCTCCTTCCAGAGGAGGTCGGCCCCGCTCGGGCCGCACTGGCCAGTCGCCCGACGACGACCCTTGGATCGCTTCGGCCACGCTCGAGAAGGAGGATGCTAGATGACCGCCACCGCCGCTCCCAGCACCGAGACCACCACTACCTGGGCGATCGATCCGGCCCACTCCCTGGTCGAGTTCGCCGTCAAGCACATGATGTTCACCACCGTCAAGGGCCGGTTCACGGGAGTCAGCGGCCAGATCGTGACCGAGGGGGAGAGCCCCGCCTTCGGCACCGTCGAGGTCGAGATCGACGCCGCCAGCATCGACAGCCGCGACGAGAAGCGGGACGGCCACCT
>JBBSNJ010000609.1:0-2877 GCA_038232775.1 Thermomicrobiales bacterium | reverse complement strand
GCCAGCGTTTCGAGCACCCCGGCGCCGAAGCCGCCGAGAACGCTGTTCTCCTCGACCGTGACCAGGGCGCGGCAACGGGCGGCGAGGTCGAGGATCAGGCGCTCGTCGAGCGGCTTGACGAAGCGGGCGTTGATCACCGCCGCCCCGATCCCGTCGTTGGCGAGGGCGTCGGCCGCCCGCTCCGCCGGCAGGACCATCGCGCCGACCGCGAGCAGGGCGACGTCGTCTCCCGCCCGCAGCTCCTCCGACCGGCCGAGCGGTAGCGTGTGGAGCGGCTCACCGGTGGCGACGCCGATCCCCGCGCCCCGCGGGTAGCGGATCGCGACCGGCCCG
The DNA here is from genome assembly GCA_038232775.1 of Thermomicrobiales bacterium. Lineage (GTDB taxonomy): Bacteria > Chloroflexota > Chloroflexia > Thermomicrobiales > UBA6265 > JBBSNJ01. The sequence goes on along the minus strand of JBBSNJ010000609.1, from coordinate 2,544 downwards.
GCGTCGTGGGCGAGGGCGGTGGCGAGCATGTGCCGTAGCTCGTTCTCGTCCTTGGGGGCCATGATCGTCATGTTCGGGAGGCAGCGGAGGTACGACAGGTCGTAGACGCCGTGGTGGGTGCGGCCGTCGTCGCCGGCGAACCCGGCCCGGTCGAGGGCGAACACGACCGGCAACCGCTGGAGGCAGACGTCGTGGACGATCTGGTCATAGGCGCGCTGGAGGAAGGTGCTGTAGATGGCGACAACCGGGCGCATCCCTTCGGCGGCGAGTCCGGCGGCGAAGGTGACGCCGTGCTGCTCGGCGATGCCGACGTCGAAGACGCGGTCGGGGTGCTTGGCCTCGATCTTGGCGACCGAGGTGCCGCCCGGCATCGCGGCGGTGATGGCGACGACCCGCGGGTCGTGGTCGGCCAGCTCGATCACGGTCTGGGCAAAGACGTCCTGGTACTTCGGGGGCGCCGGCGGGGCGCCGGGAAGCGCGGGGGTGGCCGGCGCCGAGACGGCGTGCGAGCGCGCGCGGTCGGTGTCGGCGCCGGGGAACCCTTTGCCCTTGCGGGTGACGAGGTGGAGGAAGACGGGGCCTTCGACGTTGCGGGCCTGGCGCAGCGCCTCGACGGTCGCCCGCAGGTCGTGGCCGTCGACCGGGCCCATGTAGGTGAAGCCGAGCTCCTCCCAGATCATCGCGTGGTAGACGAACTCCTTGAGGGAGTCTTTCCAGCGCTTGCCGAGCTCGACCAGCAGCTCGCCCTGCGGCAACTTCTCGGCCATCCGCACCAGCTCGTCTTTGGCCCGGTGGTAGCGGCGGTCGGTCCGGACGCGGTCGAGGTAGGCCGAGAGGGCGCCGACGTTTGGGGCGATCGACATCTCGTTGTCGTTGAGGACCACGATCAGGGGGAGCTCGAGGTGCCCGGCGTTGTTCAGCCCCTCGAACGTCATGCCGCCGGTGAGGGCGCCGTCGCCGACGACGGCGACGACGCGGCGGTCGGTCTGGTCGAGTCGGTCGAAGGCGACGGCCATGCCGAGGGCGGCCGAGATGGCGGTCGAGGCGTGGCCGGCGCCGAAGGCGTCGTGCGGGCTCTCGTCGCGGGAGAGGAAGCCGGAGAGGCCGCCTTCCTGACGGATCGTCGGGAAGCGACTTCGGCGCCCTGTCAGCAGTTTGTGGACGTAGGCTTGGTGGCCGACGTCCCAGACGAGCTTGTCGCGCGGCGATTCGAAGACGTAGTGAAGGGCGATCGCGAGCTCGACGGTGCCGAGGGAGGCGCCGAGGTGACCGCCGTTGCGGCTGACCACCTGGATCAGCTCGGCCCGGATCTCGGCGGCGAGCGCTTGCAGCTCGGCCAATGAGCGGGACTTGAGGTCGACCGGAGATTCGATTCGGTCGAGGACCGGCGTCGGCGGGACTGGATCGGCGGCGCGGCCAGGGAGGGCGGCGTCGGGGTGGACGTCGGTTGGGCCTACTGGAGCCTGATCGCGGCCGCGTGTGTTGGGGGCGGAATCGGGGGCGGAACCGGCTGCCATCGGGAGTCTCCCTACCGGCCGGCCGGGGCGCCACCGCGGGTGGCGGAACCGGGGCCGGGTGCTGCGAGCCGCCGGCGGCGCCGGCAGAGGTCACGCCTCCGCGGACCATCTACCACCGTAGCAAGCTTCCTGCCGGGGCGTCAAACCGTGGCGGTGGCGACAGCGACGGGGGGGATGGCCGAGCGCTACGCCGCTCGCCGTGCCCGTTGATGGTCGCCGGCAGACTTGCCCTCGGGTCTGATTTGGGTTTGCCGGCCGTCGCCCGAGAAGGTTGGGATGGAGCCGATGGGCGCCGCGACCTAGGGAGCACGCGGACACCGTGGTTGCTCCCTGGATGTTCGGGCGCCGCTGAGGCCGGTCTCTTGCCGCGCTGCCGCGGTGGGAGATGCGGGTGCGGCCCTGGACGGCAGCCGCGGGGGATGAATTGCGGCAGCGGTTGCGTGTCACTGCACGGCGGGAGAAGGGGCGGGGGCGATGATGGAGGGTGGGAGGTGGGGTAGTCTTGGGGACGACGGAGTTCCGGCCGAGGTCGGGAGGAGGATGCGGTGCAGCGGGTGGTGGGCGGCTTCGTGGCGAAGCAGGTGAAAGACATGCTGCTGGCGCCGCCGCAGCGGCCGGCGGCCGAGGTCGACGAGGAGACCACCGAGTCGGAGGTTGGACTGGCGGTCGACGCCGAGGCGGAGGCGGACGAGGGGGAGTTCACGGACGAGGAGGGGCGTCCGCTGGGGAGGGCCTTCCTGGTGCCGGTGGCGGTCTGGATCGTGGCCGAGCGGCGGGGCGAGCGGTGGGCGGAGCTGGAGCGTTGCCTGGCGGAGCCGGGGAGCCGGCTCTTCCTCCAGCGGCAGCAGGGCAAGTTGACCACCTTGATCTACGCCAGCGATCCAGCGCGACCGCCGCGGGAACGGGGTATGGGGCTGCGGGCGGAGGACGTCTGATCCAGAATCCGGCTGACTGCTTGCTTCCGCTTCCTGCGCGATGCCCTCACCCCTTCGACGCCGCTCCGAGCAGACTCCCGGCCCCCGTGCCT
>JBBSNJ010000608.1:0-2886 GCA_038232775.1 Thermomicrobiales bacterium | reverse complement strand
CCGCGTCGCCGCCGGCCACCTGGCCCGGGACGAGGCGATCGCCGACGTCGCCGCCGCCACGGCCGACCTCGACGTTGGCCTCCTCGTCGCCGCCGCCGGGTTCGGCAGCTCGGGCCGCCTGATCGACTTGCCGCTGGCGCAAGAGCTGGCGATGATCGACGTCAACTGCCGGGCGGTGACAGCGCTCTGCGCCCATTTCGGTCGCCGGCTCGCGGACCGGCGGCGCGGCGGCATCGTCCTGATGAGCTCGCTCGTCGCCTTCCAGGGCGTCCCCTTTGCCGCCACCTACGCCGCCACCAAGGCTTACGTCCAGTCGCTCGCCGAAGCCCTGCACGCCGAGTTGGCGCCCGCCGGCGTCGACGTCCTCGCCTCGGCGCCCGGGCCGGTCGACAGCGGCTTCGGGGCCAGGGCCGGGATGCGGATGGACGTCGCCCTGACGCCGAAAACCGTCGCCGCAGTGACGCTGGACGCCCTGGGACACCGGACGACGGTCCGCCCGGGCTGGCTCTCGAAGCTGCTCGGGGGCGCGCTCGCCCCCTTGCCGCGCCCGACCCGGGTGCGGATCATGGGCCAGGTTATGGCCGGGATGGCCCGCCGCCCCGACGGCGGCAGCGATTGACCGGCACGCCCGGCGTCGCCCCCGCCCCAATCGGAGACGTCCACTTGCGGTCAAACCCCGAGGTGGTGGCCCCCTCGCCGCTCCTCCGAATCGAACCGCGGCACGGCCTCGTCACGGTGGCCGGGGTCCGTTCCCCGACCCTCGAAGCCGGACCCGCCGACGCCGCCGAGGCGGTCGTCTTCGTCCACGGCAACCCCGGCTCGGGCCGCGACTGGGAGGATCTCCTGGCCCAGGTCGCTCCCTTCGGGCGGGCGGTCGCCCCCGACATGCCCGGCTTCGGCCGCGCCGACAAGCCTCCCGCCTTCGACTACACCGTCGCCGGCTACGTCCGACACCTCGGCGCCCTCGTCGACGAGCTGGGGATCGAGCGGGTTTGGCTCGTCCTTCACGACTTCGGCGGCCCCTGGGGCTTGGCCTGGGCCGCCGCCCATCCGGACCGCTTCGCCGGCGCCGTCTTGATCAACACCGGCGTCCTCCTCGGCTACCGCTGGCACACGATGGCCCGCGTCTGGCGGACCCCCATCGCGGGGGAGATCGCCCAGGCCCTGACGACGCGCCGCGGCTTCCGCTGGTCGATGGCGCGGACCAACCCGAAGGGCCTCCCGCCGGCGTTCGTCGATCAGATGTACGATGACTACGATCGCGGCACCCGCCGCGCCGTCCTCCGCCTCTACCGGGCCACCGGTGCGCCAGGACGCGGCGCCGAGGCGTTGGCCGCCGCCCTCCGCCCGCTCGACCGGCCGGCGCTGGTCGTCTGGGGAGCCGGCGACCCCTTCATCCCGATCGAGCAGGCGGAGCGCCAGCGTGAGGTCTTCCCACGGGCCGAGGTCGTCGTCCTCCCCGACAGCGGCCACTGGCCCTACGCCGACGACCCCGAGCGCGTGGCGGCGGCGGTCGTCCCCTTCCTCCGGCGCGAGCTCGGCGGCGCGGACCCGTCGCGGTCGCCGGTTCGAGCCAGTGGCGACCGCCCTCCGGGGTGAACCGCATCAAACGAACTTTGGGTCCTGGCTCCGGCTAACCGCAGCGATCACCCGGATTCCGGACGACGGCCTCCAGTGGAAGCCGGCACCCGGCACCCGGAGCTGGGGTCGAAACGCACCTCGCCCCCCCCCCGCGCCAACCCCGCGAAGAAGCGCCCGCCGGCAGCGATCACCCACCGAACGGGAACGCCTCCCGGCGCCGGCTACCCCACCTCCCCGCGGCGACGACGCGTCGGTCGTGGCGCGGTGCGCCATCCCTGTACTATTCTCGCCCCCGTCGGGGCTGTCTCGGTTCGGCGGAAGGGATATCGGTGGATCAGGGCGAACCGACGGCCGAAGCGGTCGAGGCCGGTCGCGCGGTTTCCGGCGCGCCGCTGCCGGAGACACCGCACGAGCTCCCCTACGACCGATCGAAGGTGGACGATCTGCTGGTCCGGGTGCGCGCCGGCGGCCAAGTCGACCTCTTGCACGAACTGTTGGCGGCGGTCGACTGGGACGCCTTCGGCGGGACCGAGGGTGCCCCCCTCTCCGCCGTCGAGCGGGCCGAGCTGGACCGCTACTACCGGGAGAAGTTCGCCGACGTCGGGCCGCTCTTCCTGGCCGAGCTGCTCTCGACCGAGTTCATCACCGAGCAGCGCGCCCGCGGCGACCTCGTCTTCTCGGAACGGCTGCTGGCGCTCGGCCGCGGCGACCCGGAGCTCTGGGCCGAAATCCGGGGCTTCTTCCGGCGCAAGGAGATGGCGACGGCGATGCTCGCCGCCGCCCACCGCCCGATGCCGAGCCGCGGGGCGCGGCCGGCGCCTCCCGAACCACGATCGTCGATCCCCGCCCGCGACTGACGACCCAGCACGGAGCACCCGCGCCTGTCGCACGTCGCGTGTCGCCTGTCGCCTGTCGCCGACCCTTCGAAACGCACGTGGAGGACGAACATGGGCCGCAGCCAGGTCTGCGTGGTGGGTGGTGGTGGCTACGTCGGGCTCGGCTACGCCGTCTGCCTGGCGGAGCTCGGGCACGACGTGGTCGGCCTCGACGTCGACGCGGCCCGCGTCGCGGCGCTCAACCGGGGGGAATGCCCCCTGGTCGAGGCCGGTCTCCCCGAGCTACTGGCGCGCAACCTGGGCGCCGGTCGCCTCCGCTTCACGACCGACTACGCCGAGGCGGTCCCGGGCGCCCGCTTCGTCCTCCTCTGCACGGGAACCCCGTCCCTCTCCGACGGCGAGGCGGACCTCCGCCAGGTCCGCGCCGCCTCGGCCGCGATCGGCTCCCACCTGCGGCCCGGCGAGGCGG
>JBBSNJ010000607.1:0-2890 GCA_038232775.1 Thermomicrobiales bacterium | reverse complement strand
GGGGGGGGGCGGGGGGGGGGGGGGGGGGGCGCGGGGCGCGCGGGGGGCGGGGGGGGGGCGCGCGCCCCCCCCCCATGGCCGCTAGAGGTGGGCGGCGACGCTGGGGCGGGGGCGGCGGCGGACGGTCTGCTGCACCCGATCGGCGACGCCGCCCGCCTGACCGGCGTCTCGCGGGCGATGCTGCGGCTCTGGGAGCGGGAGCGGCTGATCCACCCGCGGCGGACGGCGGGCGGCCACCGCCTCTACTCGAGCGAGGATCTGCAGCGGCTGCGCCAGATCGTGCGGCTGCGGCGGCTCGACCGGCTGAACGCGGCGGCGATCCGGCGGGAGCTGGGGGCGGCCGGGGAGGGGGCGGGGGACGCCGCGTCCGGGCTCGACGGGGGGCTCGGGGGGCGGCTGCGGGCGCTGCGGCAGGAGGCAGGGCGATCGCTGGCGGCGGTGGCGGGGGAGTCGGGGCTGTCGGTCTCCTTCTTGAGCGCGGTCGAGCGGGGGCAGGCGAGCCCGTCGGTCGGCAACCTGTTCAAGCTGGCGGACGCCTACGGGACGACGGTGCCGAGCCTGGGCGGGGATGGGCGGGCGGGGGAGCAGAGCCTGCTGCGGCCGGCGGACCGCCCCCGCTTCGTGGCCGGCGGGGGCCGGGTCGTCATCGAAGATCTGATCGAGACGCCGCGGGCGCTTGAGGCGCAGCGGATCGAGATCCTCCCCGGCGGCGGCAGCGAAGACGCCTACGCCCATCCCGGCGAGGAGTTCGTCTATGTCCTCTCCGGCGGGCTGGCGTTCTGGATCGACGAGCGCGACCTCTACCGGCTCGAAGCCGGCGACTCGCTCTCGTTCCGGAGTACGCGGCCCCACCGCTGGCGGAACGAAGGGGAGCAGCCGGCGACGGTGCTCTGGATCAACGCGCCGCTGGTCGAGGGGGCCGCGATCGACGGCGACGAACCGGGAGCGGGTCGGCGCCGGGTCCGGGGGCGGACGGTATGCGGGTGATCGCGGGGGAGCGGCGGGGCTTCAAGCTGAAGGGGCCGGCGGGGCCGGGGACGCGGCCGATGGCCGACAAGATCATGGGGGCGCTCTTCTCGATGCTCGCCTCGCTCGGGGTGGTGCCAGACCGGGTGCTCGATCTCTACGCCGGGACGGGGAGCCTCGGCATCGAAGCGCTCTCCCGCGGCGCGGAGTGGGCCGACTTCGTCGAGCAGAACGGGCCGGCGGCGGCGGTGGTGCGGGCGAACCTGGCGCACACCAAGTTCCAGGACGCGTCGCGCGTCCACCAGCAGGCGGTGTTGGCGTTCGTCCAGCGGGCCGAGCGGGGGGGTGGAGCGGAGCCGTACGACCTGGTGCTGCTCGATCCGCCTTACGCCGACCCGGCGATCGTGCCGACGCTGGCGCGGGTGGGGAGCTCACCGCTGGTACAATCGAGCACGATCGTGGCGATCGGGCATTCGCCGCGGGTGACGCTGCCGGAGCGCGCCGGGCGGTTGGAGCGGTTGCGGCAGCGCTGCCACGGCGACAGTTGCTTCTCGGTCTACGAGGTCGTCGCGGCGGATGGCGGTTCGGCGGCCGTCCCGGTCCCCGAGATCTCGGGGGAAGCGGACAGGGGGAGTGCGGGGTCGGGGGAGGGCGGGGGCGCCGGCTCCACCCGGAACGGGGACAGTTGAGGCGGAGGGGCGATGCGGCGGGCGATCTACCCGGGGAGCTTCGACCCGATCTCGATCGGCCACGTCGACGTGGCGCTGCGGGCAGCCAAGCTGTTCGACGAGGTGGTGGTCGCGGTCTACGCCGGGGGCGAGAAGCCGGGCGCGCTCTTCTCGCTCGCCGAGCGCTTGGAGCTGGCGCGGCTCGCGTTCGAGGGCGCGGCGGGGGGGCAGCGGGACGCGGCGGCGGCCGTCCGCGTTGACAGCTTTTCCGGCCTGACCGTAGAGTACGCCCGCTCCCAGGGGGCGGGGACGATCGTGCGCGGTCTGCGGGCGGTCTCGGACTTCGAGTACGAGTTCAAGCTAGCCCACATGAACGACCACCTGGCGCCGGAGATCGAGGTCGTCTGCTTGATGACTTCCTCCCGCCACTCCTTCATCAGTTCGAGCTTGATCCGCGAGGTCGCGGCCCTCGGCGGCGACGTCGCCGGCCTGGTGCCGCCGCACGTCGAGGCGGCGCTGCGGGCGCGCTACGGGCTCGGTCCCAGCCCCGCTCCGGCGGCGCACGAGGGGCGATCGTGACGGCGGGGGCGCGCTGATGGGAGAGCACCCGGAGACGTCCGAGCGCGGCGGGGAGCGGCCCGAAGAGCGGACGCCGGCCGCGCCGCCGGCGCCGTCGGCGGACGGAACGGTCGACATCCTCTATCTGGTGGATCGGCTGGAGGAGTTGGTCGGGATCGGCAAGCGGGTCCCCTTCAGCGGGCGGGTGATGGTCGAGGAAGAGGAGTTCCTGGCGCTGGTCGACCAATTGCGGGTGACGGTGCCGAACGAGATCAAGCAGGCGCAGCGGGTGATCCGGGAGCGGGAGGCGGTGGTCGGGCAGGCGCAGGAGGAGGCGGCCAAGATTTTGGAGGTCGCGCGCCAGCAGGCGGAGTACATCGTCTCCCAGCAGGGGGTGTTGAGCGAGGCGCGGCAGCGAGGGGACGAGCTGCTGCGGCAGGTGGAGGCGGAGCACCGGCGGTCGATCGGGCAGATCGACCAGTACGCGTTGCAGCAGTTCGCCAAGGTGGAAGAGGCGATGCAGGACGGCCTCAATCTGATCATGGAGGCGATCCGGGAGACGAACGCCTCGATGGAGCAGGCGAAACGGCACGTTGGGCAGTAGTGTTGTTGCCAGTTGCCAGTTGCCAGTTGCCAGTTGCCAGTTGCCAGTTGCCAGTTGCCAGTAGTGGTGCGGGGTCTGGGCGAGGGCTGGAGCT